>CAYGXY010000178.1:0-4164 GCA_964354045.1 uncultured Dehalococcoidales bacterium | reverse complement strand
CTGCGGCCCTCCGCCTGGGCGCATATCCGATATGCCGTTACCGCTTGAGAGATTTTTGCCATCTTTACGTCCTCGTGATCGTAGCTTAAAATACTGACAATCTCTTGTCGAGGACGAAATTGCGGGAAAACGTCCAAACCGTCAGGCAGTGGGTCTTTTCGCGGTTTTTGCGTGGCGGGTTGGCCGTCGGTCTCAGCTTTGTCGCAGCTATGAAAAAGCGTCCCTGGCGCGACTCGAACGCGCGACCCACTGCTTAGAAGGCAGTTGCTCTATCCACCTGAGCTACAGGGACGTGCGGCTATTGCATCGACATTTTAGCACCTGTCTAAAGCTCTGACAAGTGAATGTCACTTAGGGGAATCAGGCAATCTCAGCCAATCAGTTCTTCTAGGATACGTTCATAGACAGCGCAGGTTGAATCATCGTAGAGGACAAAGCGTACTTCATCAAGCGAATCGTTCGTTTTGAGAAAATCGATTACAGTCTGCAGTGCTGTTTGTGAGGCGAGTCTGACCGGATAGCGGTAAGCTCCTGTGCTTATCGATGGAAACGATATCGTTCTGAGACGGTTTTCGATGGCGAGTTGCAGGCTCTCGCGGTAGGCGCTGGCTAACAGTTCCGGTTCTTTGTTCTTGCCGCTGTGCCATATCGGGCCAACCGTATGTATCACGTGCTTGGCCGTCAAATTGCCGCCGGTAGTGATTACCGCCTGTCCTGTAGGGAGTCGTCCAACCTTTGAGACAATCCGCTTACATTCGTCTAGTATTGCCGGCCCTCCGGCACGATGGATCGCTCCATCGACGCCACCGCCGCCCATCAGGCTGGAATTGGCTGCGTTGACGATGGCGTCTGTGGCTTGCATGGTGATATCGCCTTTTATGAGGGAAAGCTTGGTTTTGTTGATCGTTCTTTCCAAATCCAACCCCCTGCTATCCCCCGGTCTCGGGGGAAACATTATCCGAACCCCCTGATAGTCCCCCATACGTTGGGGGACTTAAAATAATCTGGGGGACACCCCCAAACCCCCGGCAGGAGGAATCCTGCACCTCTTTTCACGTAGTCGGCAAGTGGATGTACTGAAAAGAAAAGAGGGCTCGCCGAAAATTCACGAGCCCTCTTGTTAATACGCTAGTTGCCTACTATTGCGACACCGACCACGCTCCATGGAGGATATCCACCCATGTTATGCGTCAGCGCCAGCTTAGGGTTCTTTATCTGGCGGTCGCCAGCCTTGCCCTGAAGCTGCTTGTAGCATTCATAGAGCATTCTAAGTCCGGAGGCTCCGATGGGGTGTCCGAAACACTTTAGACCTCCGTCCGGCTGTACGGGCAGTCCGCCTGTCAGATCGAAGAATCCCGACTCGATATCTTCTTTGACCTTGCCGCGCGGGCTGAATTGCAGGTCTTCCATCGTCACTGCCTCGGTGATGGAGAAGCAGTCGTGAACCTCGGCCATGCTGATCTCAGTGCGCGGGTTCTTGATGCCGGCCTCTTTGTAGACCCGCTGTCCGGCGCGGAAGCCGGTCTCGGCGTGCGCATAGTCGTAATCCGTATACCACATGTCCTCGCCGGATGCGGCTGCTATTGTGCAGCCCTTGATGAGGACGGGATCTTTGCGGAACTTCTTGGCATCTGCAGTTCTTACGAGTACTGCAGCGGCAGCGCCGTCGCTCACGCCGCAACAGTCGAACAGCCCTAGCGGCCATGCGATTATCGGCGCGTTGATGATAGCATCGAGTTCAATAGCCTTTTTCAAGTGTGCCTTGGGATGCTTAGCTCCATTCTGATGGCTCTTCCAGCTGACCCTGGCAAGCATCTTCTTGCCTTCCTCAGGGGAGAGGCCGTACACGGAAAAGTACCTGGTGGCCATCATAGCGTAGACTCCGGGTCCGGACGCATTAGGCGCCCAGTACTGCTCATGAGGCGGTCTCATATCAGGAAGTCCGCCATATCCAACATCCTTGAGCTTTTCCATGCCGACACACAGGGCGACATCGATTGCTCCGGATGCTAATGCGTATGCGGCGCCGCGTATCGCCTCTGTGCCACTGGCGCACAGGTTCTCAACGTGAGTTACCGGTAGATACGGAAGGTGCAAGGTCTGGGCAAGCTGTATCCCGCTGAGGCCCTGCATCGGATAAAGGGTGGAGTACCATGCAGCGTCAAGGTCCTTCATCTCGATTCCGGCGTCCTGCATGCACTCTAGATAGGCGTCGATGATTAGATCGGGCCCGCTTTTATCCCATAGCTCACCAAATTTGGTGCAGCCCATTCCGATTATTGCAACTTTATCTTTAATGCCCTCTGCCATTTAGCGTCTCCTTTACCCCTGTACAGGGGTTCCTTTCCAACCATATCCGACGTAGCCGGGGGCTTCCCATCTCTTGCGGAATGTCATTTCTACAGACATATTAACCTTGAGCTCTTCAAGGGTGCAGTCGCTGAGGTTGAACATGGCGCGTCCGCCGCCATCGAAGTCGATCATGCCGTACAGTTCCGGCGGGGTCGGGGTGAATGCCAGGTTGTCGCCGGTGTAGGTGAACAGCTTTCCTTTTCTGTCGGAGAAGCGGTACTCTTCCATCTTATCGATGACCTTGCATTTGGGATTGATGCAGACTCGCTGCGGCGGCCATTGCGGTGTGCCGCAGGCCTTGCATTTTGTGCCGACCAGGCCATATAGCTTTTTGCGGTCCCGCCACAATATCGTGGCTGAAGTCTTGAAAAACTCCTCGCCGCGGCCGGCGACATCGATATTGATCACATTGCGGAAAGTAACCATCTTCTCGTAGCTCTTGAGCTCTGTCTTATGTGCCATGTGTTTCTTGACACCCTTGCGTGGGGCGAGTTTCGTGATCTCAGGCGTTACCTCGAACAGTAGCACGTCGCCGCCGTTGCCGTAGCTGGCTACTATTATCTTATCGCCGGGCTTGGCATCTTCCAGCGCTGCCACAAGTATTAGCAGCGGGTTGGAAGAGCCGGTGAGACCGACTGTGGTGAACATGTGATCCTGCAACTGCTCGGGCTTGAATCCGAGCTGCTTGCCGATGTTGGGATGCTGCTTGTGGTACACTCCTGGGAAACAAACCTTGGCAACATCCTTGGGGGCCAGGTTATACTTCTTCATCAATCCGCCGATGGCCTCGGCAACGAACTTGCCGTAGCCTTCGTCTCGGACCCAGCGATCCTCCCAGATGCGGTTGTACTTCTCTCCTTCAACACGCCATTGATCAACGAAGTCGTAAGTAATGGAGTGTGTTCCGATGAGGTTGGCGATTACATTTTTATTGCCGATGAGTACGGCTGCCGCGGCGTCACCGTAATTCTCCTCCTGGAAGCTTCCAGCAGGTCCCAACCTGCAATCCGAAGCGCAGACAAGGATATTACTTGCCGTTTCCGCCTTGACTGCGTCGCAAGCGGCGAGAACTGCGGTTGTTCCGGACTTTACCGAAGCGGTAAAGTCGGCAGAGCGCGCCGTTGATTTAAGGTCGAGTGCTGTTGAGATTATGCCGGCGTTCTGCCTTTCTTTATACGGTGCAGTTGTCGTCGCCAAATAAAGGCCGTCGATCTTGCTTCGGTCGACGCCCGTCAAGCAATCCATTCCCGCATTGACGGCCATGCTGAGACTGTCTTCGTCATAGTTAGCTACTGCCTTTTCGCCTGGCGTTATAGTCGCCTGGTTGATAAAACCGATAGTCCAGTATATGGTCATTCGGTTTATGCGATGCCAGGGTATGTAGGCGCCATAAGCTGTGATACCGACCATCTAACGCTCCTTTCTTGTAGACGTTCATATAAAAGATACTGTTTTTGGGTGCTTCCTGTCAAGCTGAGGGTATATCTGGAGAGCGCCGCTAGGATTAATTTGGATGGTAGCTGGGAGACGAGAATACATCCGAGATCGTTCCATACTTTACTTATGATACCAGTATCGTCTCGATGCACTTGAATGATTTCTTGTAAGTATCGCTTAGCTTGGCCTTACTGATCTCGTTTTTCAGCGATCTGCTGCGCTGTGTCATCACTCGAATGTAGTTATCTGTAAGTCCATCCCAGACGCCCTGTGATATTTCAGTTTCCCACAGTACAGGCATCGTCGCGCCGCAGAGCTGTCGGCTGAATTGTGCGGCGCTGTCCCGCGCCAGCTTCAACATCTTTTTACTGCGCT
>CAYGXY010000177.1:0-7310 GCA_964354045.1 uncultured Dehalococcoidales bacterium | reverse complement strand
GTAGAACAAGACTAGTACGTCCGGAAGCGGGGTCACAGAGAGCCGGGGCAGGTGAGAGCTCGGCACCAGCGCAGGGGCGGAATGGACTTGGGAGCTGCAAACCGAAATCGATCTTCGAGAGTAGGATTTGACGGAGAGGGCACCGTTATCAGAGCCTAGGGTATCGCCGTATAGAGGCCGTACCTGACAAGAGCCGCCCCGTTATTCGGGGAAAAGGGTGGCACCGCGGAGTTTTAAAGACCTTCGTCCCTTCGACGAAGGTCTTTTGTTTTGGAAAAGAAATGGCGATCCTAATGTCATTGCGAGGAGCCTAGAGCGACGTGGCAATCTGTCGTTTGTAAATGTAGGGGCGAATGGCCATTCGCCCGTCCTGGATTGTCCTTCCCCGTTTAGGAAGGACAATGACAAATGTGATGGAGGTGGGAGATGTACTACCCGACAATGGAAGAAGTGAAGAGGCTGAAGAAGCAGGGCAACCTGGTGCCGGTGTACCGCGAGATAGTAGCCGACCTGGAGACGCCGGTCTCGGCTTTTCTCAAGATCGCCGACGGCAACTACGCCTTCCTGCTGGAGAGCGTTGAGGGCGGCGAGCGCCTGGCCCGCTACAGCTTCATCGGCGCCAACCCCTACCTGGTGCTGCAATCAAATGCGGGCGACGGCGATCCGTTAATTCCGATTGAGGCCGAGTTGAAGAAACACAGGGTCGTGCCGGTTCGCGGTCTACCTCCGTTCCACGGCGGGGCCGTCGGCTACCTGTCATACGAGGTAGTGCAACACTTCGAGGAACTGCCTTCGCCGGACGCCGACACGCTCGGCCTTCCGGAATCGGTGTTTATGTTCGCCGATACCGTGCTGGTCTTCGACCACCTCAGACATAAAATAAAGATTGTAAGCCATGCGCATCTCCATAACGACGATGTCGAGAAGGCCTATAAAGAGGCGACAGCGCGCATCGATGCGCTGGTGCAGAAGCTCAACCGCCCGCTGGACTTGAAACGCAGCAAAGCGGCTAGCAAGGCTGCTAAAACTGCGACGTCCAACATGTCTCAATCGCAGTATGAGGCCATCGTAGCCAAGGCCAAGGAACACATCGTCGCCGGAGACATCATCCAGGCGGTGCTCTCGCAGCGTTTGAGCAAACAAACGAGCGCTCAGCCGTTCGATATCTACCGCTCGTTGAGAAGCATCAACCCCTCGCCATATATGTACTATCTAAAGCTGAACGACAGCTACATCATCGGCACATCGCCGGAACTGCTGGTGCGCGTTGAGAACGGCGTGGTCGCCACCCACCCCATAGCCGGCACGCGCCCCCGCGGCCTCGATACGGAGCAGGACGCCATTTACGAAGACGAGCTCAAGGCCGACATTAAGGAGCAGGCCGAGCACATCATGCTAGTCGACCTCGGCCGCAACGACATCGGGCGCATCGCCGAGCCGGGAAGCGTCGAGGTCACACAGTTCATGGACGTCGAGCGCTACTCCCACGTGATGCATCTCGTATCGCACGTGCAGGGAAAATTACACAGCGACCTGACACAATTCGATGCGCTGCGCGCCTGCTTCCCCGCCGGCACCGTCTCCGGCGCGCCCAAGATACGCGCCATGGAGCTCATCGCCGAGCTTGAGCCGGACAGGCGCGGCCCCTCAGCCGGCGCCGTGGGATATTTCAGCTTCTCCGGCAACCTGGACACAGCCATAACGATACGGACGATAGTGATGAAGGACGGCACGGCGCACGTGCAGGCCGGCGCGGGCATCGTTTATGACAGCGTGCCGGAGCGCGAGCACCAGGAGTGTTTGAACAAGGCCAGGGCACTGATGAAGGCCATAGAAGTCGCGGAGGAAGCATATGTTACTGCTGATAGATAACTATGACAGCTTTACCTACAACCTGTACCAGTACCTGTGCGAGCTGGGGCAGGACGTTGAGGTCGTCAGGAACGACAAGATTTCCATCGACGCCATCGAAAAGCTCAAACCAGAGCGCATCGTCATCTCCCCCGGGCCGGGCACGCCGCTCGATGCGGGCATATCGATAGACGCCATCCGCCACTTCGGGCCGCGTCTGCCGATACTGGGCGTATGCCTGGGACACCAGTGCATCGGCTACGTCTATGGAGCCACAGTCGCGGGCGCGGGCGAGATCATGCACGGCAAATCATCGATGATAAAACACGATGGCAAGGACATTTTCGCCGGACTGCCGAACCCGTTCAAGGCGATACGCTACCATTCGCTGGCGGTCATGCGCGACGCCCTGCCCGACTGCCTGGAGGTGACAGCCGAAACGGACGGTGGTATCATCATGGGTCTAAGGCACCGCAAGTATCCTACGGAAGGCGTCCAGTTCCACCCGGAATCCATAATGACAGACGTGGGCAAGGACTTGCTGAGGAACTTCCTTAGCATAAAGGCGGCGATCAAACAGGAGGCTCGATAATGATTAAAGAAGCTATCGATATAGTGGTAAAAGGCAACTCGCTCACCATGGAGCAGGCGGCAGAAGTGATGAATGAGATCATGGATGATGTGGCCACCCCGGCGCAGTTCGGAGCCTTCGTCACGGCTCTCAGGCTCAAGGGCGAGACGGTGCACGAGATAGCGGGCATGGCCAGGGTCATGCGCGAGAAATCCGTGCCGGTGAAAGTTAAGGGGCCTCTGGTGGACACCTGCGGCACCGGTGGGGACGGAACTAAGACGTTCAATATTTCGACCACAGCGGCCTTCGTCGTCGCGGGTGCGGGGGTCAAGGTAGCCAAGCACGGCAACCGCGGCATGTCCAGCGGCTGCGGCAGCGCCGATGTGCTCGATACGCTGGGTGTTAAATACGACATCGACGCCGAAGGGGTCGAGCGCTGCCTGAACGAGGTCGGCATCGGCTTCATGTTCGCGCCCAGGTTCCACCCGGCGATGAAATTCGCCGTCAGCCCCAGACGCGAGATCGGCATACGCACCGTGTTCAACATACTAGGCCCGATGACCAATCCGGCGCGGGCGCAATCGCAGCTCCTGGGCGTATTCGATGACAAGCTGGCGTTAATAATGGCGGAGGTGCTCGGCCTGCTCGGCTGCAGACACGCGCTTGTGGTGCACGGCGAGGACGGCATGGATGAGATCACGCTCGGCGGAAAAACGACCGTATGCGAGTTAAAAGAAGGGGTGGTATCACGATACCACATCGACCCGGAGGATTTCGGCTTCGCGCGGATCAGCATAAACCAGCTTCGCGGCGGGCCGCCCAAGGAGAACGCCGACATCCTGCGCTGCGTGCTGCACGGCGAGAAGGGGCCATACCGCGATGTCACACTGCTTAACGCCGCGGCAGCCCTTGTCGCCGCCGATCTGGTTAAAGACCTTAAAGAAGGCGTAAAGCTCGCCGCCGAATCCATAGACAGTTATGCCGCGATGAAGAAGCTCGACGGGTTGAGAGAGCTGACGCAAAGTTTATAAGTCGTAGGGGCACATCGCGATGTGCCCGCTGGATTGCCCGATCAAGTCAGGCAATGACGGATGAAAAAGAGGTTCAGGATGCTTCCTGACGGGGGAACTGGGGGTGTCCCCCAGATTTTTCCCCTTCCCCCCAAGAATGGGGGCCAAGGGGTTGAAACAGAAATGATACTCGAAGAGATAGTCCAATCGAAGAGGGAATCGCTCAGGCAGCGCAAGCGTGAGATGCCGCTGAGAGAGCTCAAGCGGCGTTGTGCCGACATGACGCGCAAGCCTATCGATCTTGCCTCTGCGCTGCGCGGCGACGACATCAGGCTCATCGCCGAGGTCAAGAAAGCCTCGCCCTCGAAAGGCGTGATCAATGCTGATATCGACCCTGTTAAGCTGGCGACAACCTACGCGGCTAACGGAGCTTCGGCCATATCCATACTCACTGAAGAAAAATATTTCAAGGGCAGCATCGATTACCTGTTGGCGATAAGAGAGGCATTCGACGCCAAGAAAATTCGGGTGCCCCTGCTGCGCAAGGATTTCATATTCGACCCATATCAGATATACGAATCGAGGGCCTGCGGGGCCGACGCGCTCCTGCTCATCGTAGCCATACTGGACGACGACGACCTGATCAAACTGATCAATCTCAGCTACACCCTCGGCATGAAATGCCTGGTGGAGGTACATGACAAAAGCGAACTCAAGCGCGCCGTCGCCAGCGGATGCCGGATAATCGGCATCAACAACCGCAACCTGAAGACGTTCGAGGTTGATCTGCGCACAACCGAGCGTCTGCGCCCGTTCGTGCCGGACGATTGCATCGTAGTCAGCGAAAGTGGCATCAGGCGCCGCGCCGATGTGGAAAAACTGCGGCAATGGAAGGTGACCGCCATGCTGGTGGGAGAGGTGCTCTCCGCCGCCGATGATGTCGCCCAGAAAATGAAGGAGCTGCTGCAATGACCAGGGTAAAGATTTGCGGAATAAAGGAGCCGTCGCAGGCCATCGCCGCCGCCGGGGCCGGGGCCGACTATATCGGCATCGTGATGGCCCCATCCAAACGGCAGGTCGACATAGAACAGGCCAGGGCCATTGTGGCCGCGGTGCGAGGGAGCCGGACGCTGACGGTTGGCGTCTTCGTCAACACGCCCTCCGCCGAGATCAACCGCATCGCCAAGTACTGCAACTTCGACCGAATACAGCTGAGCGGCGACGAGCCCTGGGAATATGTGCGTGAGCTGCACCGCCCTGCCATCAAGGCGGTCAAGATTTCGAAAGAACACACCAGCGAAAAGCTATTGAACGAGCTTTCCGGCGGTTACAAGAAGGCTGATTACTACTTCCTGCCCCTGCTCGACTGCGCCATCAACGGAAGCTACGGCGGCAGCGGCAAATCGTTCGACTGGGCCGTAGCCCAGAAGGCGGCTGGGAGATATCGATTCGTCCTCGCCGGAGGCCTCACACCGGAGAACGTCGGGGAGGCGATAGCATCGGCGCGGCCGTGGGGGGTGGATGTGTCCAGCGGGGTGGAGACCAACGGCAGAAAAAGCATCAATAAAATAAAGGACTTCATAGCAGCAGTGCGCCGCGCCGACACAGCGTTAGGAGGATGCTGAAGAAGAGGTGCAGGAGATTTCTCTCCTGCCGGGGTTTTAGGGGTGTCCCCTATCTTTTTTATTTTCCCCCAAGAATGGGGGATTAGGGGGTTGATAGGAACTTTTTCAGCGCTCTAGTTAGGGGTAAAAAGTAAATGAAAAAAACATATGCGACACAGCTCCCGGATAAGAGCGGCCACTTCGGTCAGTTCGGCGGCAAGTACGTGCCGGAGACGCTCATGGCCGCGCTGGACGAGCTTGAGAAAGCTTATCGCCAGTCATCCCGTGACGCCGCATTCAAAGCGGAGCTCAACGCCATGCTCAAGGACTACGCCGGGCGGCCGACGCCACTCTATTTCGCTTCCCAACTGACGAAGCACTGCGGCGGGGCCAAGATATACATCAAGCGGGAGGATTTGACGCACACCGGCGCGCACAAGATCAATAACGCCCTGGGGCAGGGACTTTTAGCCAAGCGACTCAATAAAACGCGAGTTGTGGCCGAGACCGGGGCCGGTCAGCACGGCGTGGCCACCGCCACCGTGTGCGCCGTCCTCGATATGAAATGCGTGGTCTACATGGGCGAGGAGGACGTACAGCGCCAGTCGCTCAACGTTTTCCGCATGAAGCTCCTTGGCGCGGAGGTACGCCCCGTGGCCAGCGGCAGCAAAACGCTCAAAGATGCGATAAACGAAGCCATCCGCGATTGGGTGACCAACGTCGATACCACACACTACCTGCTGGGCAGCGCGCTGGGGCCGCACCCCTACCCTATGATGGTGCGCGGCTTCCAATCGGTCATCGGCAAGGAGGCGCGCAGGCAGATGTTGAAGTCAGCCGGGCGCCTGCCCGATTATATCGTTGCCTGTGTCGGCGGTGGCAGCAACTCGATTGGCATATTCCATCCGTTTTTGAACGACGCATCTGTAAAGCTGATCGGGGTGGAAGCCGGGGGGCTGGGCATCGCCAGCGGCAAGCATAGCGCGCGCTTCAGCGGCGGCAGCATCGGCGTGCTGCACGGGACTAAATCGTACGTGCTGCAGGACGAGCACGGGCAGATAAAAGAGACGCACAGCATATCGGCCGGGCTGGACTACCCCGGCGTGGGACCGGAACACAGTCTGCTCATGGAAACGGGTCGCGCGCAGTATGTGACCGCCACCGACGACGAGGCTCTTGAGGGCTTCAAGCTGCTCTCCGAGAAGGAGGGCATCATACCGGCGCTGGAGTCGGCGCACGCGGTGTACTACGCCGCCAAGCTGGCATCCGGCCTGCCCAAAAGCAAGATTGTGCTCGTTAACCTGAGCGGCCGCGGCGACAAGGATATGGGCATCGTGGCCAAAGCGCTGGGGGTGAAACTGTGAACCGCATCGACGCATTCTTCAACGACTCGCGACGACAGGGACGCAAGGCCCTCATCTCATATCTGACGGTAGGCTATCCGACGGCCGAGGCGACACTGGAGATAGCGCAGGCCCTCGTCAATGGCGGCTGCGACATGATAGAGCTTGGCATACCCTTTTCCGATCCGCTGGCCGATGGAGCCACCATACAGCGCGCCAGCCAGCGCGCCCTCGAATCCGGCATCACACCGCGTAAATGCCTGGAGGTGGCCGCCGAGCTGCGCAAGCAGGTGAATATACCGTTGCTATTCATGGGCTACTACAACCCGATACTGCACTACGGGCTGGATAAGTTCTGCGCCGCATCGCGCAAGGCCGGCATCGACGGATTCATCGTGCCCGACCTTCCACCCGACGAAGGTGATGAGGCCGAAGCCGTCATGCAAAAACACGGCCTCGACCTGGTATATCTGGTAGCACCGACGGCGGACACGGATAAAAGGCTGAAGTTCATCGCCGGAAGGGCTCAGGGTTTCATCTACGTGGTCTCGCTCAAGGGCGTCACCGGCGCACGCTCCGCGGTCTCGAATGACCTCGATGAATTCATATCCAGGGTGCGCAGAGTGACGGACAAGCCGCTGTGCGTCGGCTTCGGCATCTCGACGCCGGAGCAGGCGCAGCGTGTAGCCAAGCTTGCTGACGGCGTCATCATCGGCAGCCGAATCATCGATATCGTTGAAAAAAGCCGGCGCCCGGCAGCCGACGTAAAGGCCTTCATCGCAGAGGTGCGGGCCGCCATCGATTCGTAACATCGAGACGTAGGGGCGAATGGCCATTCGCCCTCTTGGATTCCGGCCTCCGCCGGAATGACGTATAAGAAAAAGAGGAGCCCTTCCGCGGAAGGACTGGGGTCTTAGGGATATCCGCATTC
>CAYGXY010000176.1:0-2871 GCA_964354045.1 uncultured Dehalococcoidales bacterium | reverse complement strand
GCCTTTATACCAGAGAATGTAGCAGAATTAGAGTCCCACCTGCTGTCGGGAACAGCCGATAAAGCCACAATACTCTTTTGTCCCGTCTGAGTAGCAACCATCATGCCATATTTTTTGAGGGCTTTGAGGATAACCTGCTGTTGTGGAGTATACCCTGATATGTCAACCGAGGCTTTTAACCGGAATCTCTGGCCCAACGGAGAATATGCGGTGTTTGCTATCCCGGAGTTATGGCGGGCCGGCCATACATGGGTATTTTGGGTTACCCAAAGACCACCCCGGAGTGCATGGTTGATCTGTCCTGAAGCAACCTCATCATACCTGAGCAGCCCGGGAAGTATCGGCAGACCTGCTTCATCTGAGGTCCAGCCATCCGGTCGGAGTGCATAACTTGAAAGATTAAATACAGCAAGCGAACCACATGACCATGTTCCGTCAGCTGCTTGACGTGCATTATATATATTATAGTATAATTTTGAATCTTTATCAATAATCTCCATATTATGGTCCGAACTTCCTGTTTCAAACAGTGCATTTTTTGGAATGGGGACGGGAACATTATCACTAACCGATGCATAGGTGATGGAAGTCATATATTGTTTCGGTTGGGAACTATTGACAATATTGTAAAAATATCCTTTGTACACATACAGATATGCAGATGGATTAGCAGAATTGATATACGTGTTTGACATCGAGTCTACAGGTAATTTATCAATCGGAACATTCCAGATATGGTCTGCCGGGAAGATCTGAACACCGGTTATCGGGGGGAGATTTGCCGCTTGTGCAGGAAGTACTGTGCAGAAGAATATCGTAAGAACAAATAGGATCATTACCTGGCTTTTCATTACCTTCAAAATTATCTGCACTCCTTTTTAAATTCACAAAACCCAGCAGGTTACATCATTGAACCTGTGGGTTATTCATGTCGTGGTTCGTTCTGTGGAGAACTTCCCAGAAACGAAATGGTTTTGAACGCTGACACCTTTTTTTCCCGTTCTACCGTTCCGGGCATTATCAGAATATTCCCCATGGTTTTCATGTCACTCGACCGTCCTGTGATAGATCATTCAGGAGAAAACTTCAATGATTAACGACAATGCTTTATATTGTTGTAATCTATTAATGCATTCATTCCATTTAAGAGTACTTATATTTTATTGCTGAGTTTTTTTTGGGGAAGGGAATTTTTCACCAGAAAGTGGGCATGATGCAGAGGGGAGATTTGTAGGGGATAGCATAATTTTGCCGCATCCCCACCCCTGATGGGATCTTTTGGACAGCGCTTTTAAAAAAATGAATAGAAAAAAGACAAGGTACGATATCGGGACCTTACACGAACGTCGAATTCAGGATTCGGGGAATCTCAATAATATACGATCTACCACCATCCATCCAGATATCCGTACTTTGCTTCGCGCGAGTACCGGCTTTCACCCATTTCGTAACCGTAGTCTGTCTGGCATTTCCCCCTCTCAAATCGGTTGAACCAGAACGATATACATATGAATACGCGAGCTGAACTTCCGTCGTAAAGGTGAGATCCTTTATAGTGGGATTTATGAATTCAAGATCTACCGAAACTTTAGCACCGCTAGTATACCGGGTATCGAGGATCCGTACGGTAGGTGTTGAGAATTCTGCAACCTTTTTTAATTGTTCCCCAAAGTCAAGACTCAGTGGCTTGGCAAATTGTACTCCCACCGTTTCATTTACACAGAGTATTCCTACACATACCTTTACAGTATGATTTCCCTCACTCACCATCAGGTTCAGCTGCTTACCCGGGGATACATTTCCCACAGTGACGTTATCAACAAGGACCGGCAGTTCGGCATTATACCCTCCGATGGATACAGTCAGGGGCCCTGTGACGATCTCTTTTTTTAACCAGTCCCCAAAATCAATCACGGCTGGACTTGAGGATAATACCATAACCTCCTGATTATTACAGAGATCACGGACACAGATCCTGACTGAATGCCTCCCCACATTCGCTGTCAGATTCAGCGGCTTATTCAGCGATACATTTCCAGCGATTTTATTATCAAGAAAGACCGGCAGTTCACCTATATAATTTCCGATAGATACGTTCACCTGCCCCTTCTTGATCTCTGTTGAGTTTCCCGTCTGGACAGGAGTCAGCGCGACATCAGGAGTGGTTGTAGGCAGGGAGGGTGCGACAGTCGGGGTAGGGGAATTCGTAGCCTTTGTCACCTTGATTGTCGGAGTAACACATCCTGCAACCAGTACGCATCCTACAATAATAAAAAATGTAAGAAGCATGTATTTTTTTATCGGCCTTCCCCATTTTTTGCTGGGTAATGATCCATTCCTGATCGTCATTTCCATCAACCCGGTTTATCGTGAATTTTCCTGCTGTGTACTCATGCATAATGGAGTATATTTATTTGCATTTTACCACATGGCTGTCATCAGGGACTCTTCTTCGGATTGCCGGGAAAAAATGCGATACCTCCTGAACAGGTACTACGTCATCATCGCTCTTGAGCACAGGGGCGGTATAGGGGGACAGGCATTGTCCCCTCCTTCATCAGGTCCGTGCTTTTTATTTCATAGCATAATTAAAGGAATTTACATGAAAACAGACATGATTCCCCTTGAGAGACATCCATACAGGATGAAAAAGTGATTGCATTTTCATAGTAAATCGTGGTATTCAGCGAGAATGCGGGGACCTCTCTATCCATCTGGTATGATGAATGCCGCCAACCTGACGGGGCACGCCCGTGGCGGATCTGTGGCTACAAATACAAAAAAACTCCCTACCTGCCGTGCCTCGGAGAAACCCATAGGCTGAGGTCCTTTGAAGGGAGGACGATTTTCATGGTTCGGGTGTGATCTGAA
>CAYGXY010000175.1:0-7009 GCA_964354045.1 uncultured Dehalococcoidales bacterium | reverse complement strand
ACCTATCGATGTTTCTGAGGATGCTCCGCCCATCGTAGTTAAGATGGCCAGGGCCGCTAAAAAGGCCGGCGTGGGCCCGATGGCGGCTGTAGCCGGGGCCATCGCCGAGGACGTAGGCCGCGCGCTTATGAAGCGCTCCGCTGAGGTCATAGTGGAAAACGGAGGCGATATCTTCATCACTACCAGGAAACCAAGGAGGGTCGGCATGTTCGCCGGCAACAGCCCGTTCACCGGCAAGCTGGCCATCGAGATAGCTCCGGAGGACAGCCCGCTGGGCATCTGTACCTCCTCCGGCACCGTGGGCCACTCGCTGAACTTCGGGATGGCTGATGCCGTTGCCGTGCTCTCGTCATCTACGGCGCTGGCTGATGCCGCCGCTACCGCTGTCTCTAATATAATTCAGTCGGCGGATGACGTCCCGGCAGCGATAAAGTTGGCTCAGGCGATCGATGGCGTGGCAGGCGTTGTCATTATCATAGGCGACAAGCTCGGCGTCTGGGGACAGGTTAAGCTCTCGGAGGTAGATGGACATGGCGAATGAGAAACATATCGTCGTCTTTATCACCGCGGAGACGCTGGGGCAATGTCGGGAGATAGCCGACGCGCTCGTCGGTGAGAAGCTGGCGGCCTGCGTCAACATCGTGCCGAAGGTGCAATCCAAGTTCCGGTGGCAGGGAAAGATCGATTCAGCCAACGAGTCGCTCCTAATCGTGAAAACTAGGGAAGCCATGCTGGATAAGGTTATCGCATCGGTCAAGAGCAAACACAGCTATACTGTTCCTGAGATAATCGCGCTACCCATCGTCGGCGGCAACAAGGATTACCTCGACTGGATCGATGAGGTAACCCTTCCGTGAACGGGTACGACGCGTCGTGCCCCTACGCAGACGATTATGACAAGAGGTGCAGGAGGTTTCTTCTGCTGGGGGTTTGGGGGTGTCCCCCATATTTTCTAAGTCCCCCCAAGTTTGGGGGATAACAGGGGGTTGGATAATCAATCACCTCAAACGTTAACAAGCAGAAGCCTAACCCCGCTTATAAAGCTACCTACTCAGCCCTCCTGCGGAACATCAACGTCGCGAATGTAACACCAGCCACCGCTACGGCGCCCAGCACAGCAAAGGAGCGCCACAGGTCACTCCAGATATATCCATTCAAGATCAGGTCGCGTACGCCCACAATAGCATAGTCTATAGGGTTGAAATGTCTAAACGTATCGAGCCAATGGGGCAGCAGTTGGCTCGGCATCATCATCGTGGAAAGGAACATCAGCGGCATGGTAAAGAGGTTGATAACCGCCATCAGGCTCTCCTGTCTTTTCAGCAGGATCGCCAGACCCTCGGAGAAGGCAGAGATGCCCAGCCCCAGCAGACCGATGAGCAAAAGCGCTAGCAGCGCCCCGCCGACGCCTGTCTGTATATGCACCCCCATGATTACTGCGATGACCAGGATGATGACGGCCTGAGCCAAGAGCACAACCACCGTGGCGATGACGCGCCCCAGTATAATGGAGACGCGTGTCACCGGCGTGGCCAGCATCTTGGACAATATGCCCGTATCCATAGCTATTATCATGCCCATGCCGGAGAAGGCTGCGCTGAACAGCCCCGTCATCACCAGTATGCCCGGGGTGAAGAACTGGAGGTAGCTGGTGCCCGCGGGGAACATGCTGCTGCCCACAGCCTTGAAAATCTGAGGGAACAGCAGCAGGAATAATATGGGCTGGGACAGGCTCATAAATATGAACACCGGCATGCGGATGCGCGCCCTCAGACTGCTCAGGGTGATATACCAGGTATCGATCAGTGCGTTCATCCTCGCCTCCTGTTGCCCATCTTGCGTATTTGAACCAGGGTGGTACGTGTGCCCTCCTGAGCGCGTATGGTGCGGCCGGTGTATTTCAGAAATACGTCGTCCAGCGATGGCCGTGACATGGATATCGTCTTGACCGCGATGCCCTCGCCGGTAAGAAGCTGCATTATGATGGGTATAGCTGATTCGCCGTTGTTCACATACACCGCCAGTTCGCCGTCCGTCGGCTTTGTCCCGGTCACAAACGGCTTGCCCGTCAAGATGGCCTCGGTGTGGCTGATGAACTCCTTGCACGCGTCAGGATCGCCGTCACATGGCGAGAGCGTTACTACATCGCCGCCGATGGAGCGCTTAAGCTCATCGGCTGTGCCCATAGTCACTATCTTGCCCAGGTCTATGATGGCGATGCGGTTGGCCAGCCGGTCGGCCTCCTCCATGTAGTGCGTGGTCAGGAATATGGTCATGTTCAGTTTCGTTACCAGGTTACGGATATACTCCCAGATGTGGGCCCTGGTCTGGGGGTCGAGTCCCGTAGTCGGCTCATCTAGGAACAGTATCTGAGGACGATGGATGAGCCCCATGGCCAGATCCAGCCGCTTGCGCATGCCCCCGGAATAGGTGGAGACCATCTTGTTCTCGTAGCCGGTCAGCCCCACTATATCTAATATCTTCTTCACGCGCCGCTTGATAGTATCGTTATCCAGCCGGTAGAAATGTCCATAGAGCGTCAGGTTCTCGCGCGCGGTGGCGAACTCGTCTACCCCAACGTCCTGCCCGGTGTATCCGATGCGCTTGCGCACCTCGCCTGGGTGCTTGGCCACATCGAATCCGGCCACCAAGGCCCTCCCCGAGGTGGGCGGGATAAGCGTGTTCAGCATCTTGATGGTGGTGGTCTTGCCGGCGCCGTTGGGGCCTAGGAAGGCGAATATCTCTCCGGATTTGACCTCGAAGTCGATGCCGTCAACCGCCCTCGTATTGCCGGGGTAAATCTTGGTCAACTTGCGCGTCTTGATAACACTTTTTTCGTCTGCCATATCGCTTGCTCCTGTTCCAGCTAAGGTTGGATTTGCAATCGTGTGTAAACAACCGTCGGTATTATCCTGTAAAATGCATACCGCTGCAAATATTATTCCTATTTTTGTCCTTTATCAAGCACCCTGAGGTACAGAAGACGATGGTTTCAAAAATTAATCCTATTGCCTAGACGGGCACGACTCGTTGCCCTCGCAGGAGTCAACCCCCCTGTTTCCCCCAATCTTGGGGGAATTTAAAAAAGATAGGGGACACCCCTAAGACCCCGGCAGAGGGAAGACCCTCTGTACACCCTCGTCGACGTCGATATATCGCTATACGGCACCTTGACGGCGGAGGTTGTCGAAAAGTGGTCTTACCTGTATGATATTTATATGGGTATTTGAATCCATTAGATGAAAGAGGCCTGATTCCATCGGAATCGGGCTTCGATTTGTAAATGAGGTAAGGAGATTTGTTAAATGAGAGAAGTAGTTATTGTAAGCGGAGCCAGGACGGCCATAGGAAACTTCGGCGGAGCGCTCAAGGATATCCCGGTAGTGCAACTGGGCACGACCGCCATCCATGAGGCGGTGCGACGCGCCGGCATCCGCCCCGAGACAGGCAAGGAGATGCTGGGCTTCGGGCCGGACAAGCTCAAGGACGAGCGCTTCATCGATCTTGAGAAGAAGCACATGAAGTGGGACGAGTCCTTGAAACCCGTTCAGATAGACGAGGTCATCATGGGCCTCGTGCTCTTCGCCGGGCAACGGCAAAACCCGGCCAGACTCGCCGCGGTATACGCCGGCTTGCCCAAAGAGACACCCGCGTTCACCATCAACAAGCTGTGAGCGTCGGGCATGAAGGCCATAGTGCTCGGCGCCGAGGCCATCATGGTCGGCGACGCCGACGTAGTTGTCGCAGGAGGCATGGAGAGCATGAGCGGCGTGCCCTACGCCCTGCCCAAGGCGCGCTTCGGCTACCGCATGGATATCGACGGGCATGCTGAGATGAACGACCTACTGCTGTGGGATGCCCTGCTGGAAACGTTTTACGATTATCATATGGGCGTCACAGCGGAGAACATCGCCGCCAAGTACGGCATTACGCGCAAGGAGCAGGACGAGATGGGGCTCATGAGCCACAACCGTGCGCGCAAAGCCATCGCCGACGGCATCTTCAAGGAGGAGATCGTTCCTATAAATATCCCGCAAAAGAAGGGAGACCCCGTTGTCTTCGCTGTCGACGAGCGCCCCATGGATACCAGCCTTGAGAAGATGGCCAAGCTGCCCACCATGTTCAAGAAGGATGGAACCATTACCGCGGGCAACGCCTCGGGCGTGAACGATGCGGCGGCGGCCGTCGTCTTAATGTCGGCGGAGAAGGCCAAAGAGCTCGGAATCAAACCTATCGTTAAGATATCGGCATTCACCTCGGTGGCCTTGAACCCGGCCTACATGGGGCTGGGCCCGGTGCCCGCGGTGCGCAAGCTGCTGAAGCGCACTGGCCTGACACTGAACAATTTCGATAATATCGAGATGAACGAGGCCTTCGCAGCGCAGGCCATCGGCTGCATACGCGAGCTGGGCGTCAACATGGACAAGACCAACATCCACGGAAGCGGCATTTCCCTGGGACATCCCATCGGCTGCACCGGCGCGCGCCTCGTCGTCACGCTGATGCACGAGATGAAGCGCAGCAACCTCAAGCGTGGCTTGGCCACACTGTGCGTTGGCGGCGGCCAGGGCATGGCCATAGCACTGGAACGATAAGGACAGAATTTTCTCCGAGGTTTGGATTGTTGTGGGGGCGAGTTTAAAACTCGCCCCTACGTTTTTTCAGGATTCTCTGAACAAGAAGAGGTGCAGGATTCTTCCTGCCGGGGGTTTGGGGGTGTCCCCCATCTCTTCTACTTTCCCCCAAGAATGGGGGATTACAGGGGGTTGATTATTTGTACTTCCCCATTATATCCTTGGCGAACTTGCGCGCTTTTTTAAGCCTCCCCCTATCCGGTTGGCCCAGCGTCTCTTTCCGACGGTCGGCCCAGGCGGCAAGCTGCGGGTCTTTGCTGCCAATCATCATATCGGCCACATTCTGCGCCAGCTCCCCACGGCAGTCGAACACTCCGACGATGTTCGCGCCGGAGGCGGCTATCTTGCAGGCCGCAAGCCATTGCTGAACCTGCGGTTCGCCCTCGGGCGCGGAATGCGTGATGAACAGCGCTATATCCTTGCCCGCGACCTTATTCTCAAGGAAGGCCTTGGCCTCGTTGGCCGGGCCGTAGGCATGTATCGGGAAGCCGATAAAACTGAGGTCGTAGCCCTTAAGGTCCTTAACATCGCTTAATGGTTTCATCTCTTTATCGGTCCTGATCTCCTTGTAGATGGCCTCGGCGACCTTTCTCGTGTTGCCGCTGACCGACTGATATGCGATAAGAACTTTCATGTTAAACCTCCAGGTGCCGAAATTATACGTCGATTCAGGCGGCGGCGCAATAAGGTATTTAAAGAGCGTTATAAGAGAGGTGCAGGAGAGGTTCTCCTGCCGGGGTATTAGGGGTGTCCCCTAATTTCTTTAATCTTCCCCCATGATTGGGGGATAAAGGGGGTTGAAGAACGGTTTGGAAAAAGGGATGCATTCTAGTATAATTTGGCAACAAGTCGGCGGAGGGCAGATATGGCTAAACAGCAGACCTTCAGCGATAAATACGGCCCGTGGGCGCTGGTGACCGGCGCGGCGCGCGGATTGGGCGCCGAGTTCTCTCGGCAGATCGCGGCAAAAGTTATTAACGTGATTATGGTTGATCTGCTTGCCGACGAGCTTGAGCGGACGGCGGAGGATATCCGCAAAACGAGCGGGCGCGAGGTCGTAACAATAGCAGTCGACCTTTCACAGCCCGATTTCACCGAGAAGATAAAGCAGCGCAGCGATGGGCTGGAGATCGGCCTGCTGGTGAGTAACGCCGTATACGGTCCGGTGGGTAAGTTTGTGGAACGCGGCCTCGATGAGAAGCTGAGATCGATCGCGGTGAACGTGCGGGCGCCGCTGGTGCTTGTCCACGAGTTCGCGACAAGGATGGCAGCGCGCGGGCGCGGCGGGATAATTATGGTTTCGTCGGCTTCGGCTATGCAGGGCACGCCGTACGTAGCCAATTACGCTGCAACCAAGGCATATAATCTGATACTGGCGGAGAGCCTGTGGGTGGAGTTGCGCGAGAAGGGCGTCGATGTGCTGGGCTTCATGCCGGGGACTACGCGAACGCCGGGCTATCTGGAGTCGAAACCACAAATGGAACGCGCAAAGATCGTAAAGGTAATGGAGCCGGCGCCGACGGTGGCTGAGGCGCTAAACGCGCTGGGGAAGAGGCCGAGCCACATCGCGGGGAGGGGTAACCGCATCACCTTTTTCATAAGCGGTAAGCTCATGCCGCGCCGGGCTGCGATAGGGCTTGCGGCCAGGATGCTGGATAAAATGTACGGCAATAAATGATGGTCTGTCGAATCTGGAAGTACAGTGTCGATGGAGGTTGAAGTATGGAGCAGAAGAAAAGCGAAGTGAAGATCTACGAGCAGGGGGTCGAGGAGTTCGGATTTGGCTCGATAATCTTCGGCAATTTGGCCATGCTGGTCTGGATCGGGCTGGGCACCGCATCATGCTGGTTCTTCCAGTTCTTCCATCATATAGCGGCGTGGGTCTATCTGGGCGTGGCGCTGCTCATGGTGTTTGTGGTGCTGCGCAGGATTGTATGCGTCAACTGCTACTACTACGGCAAGCGCTGTCCCATCGGGTGGGGCAAGCTGGCTGCCCTGATGTTCAAGCAGGGCAGCATGGAGAGGTTCGGCACAAGCATAGGCGTCAAGCTCGCTCCTATCACCTACGGCCTGCTGAGCCTGATACCGATCGGGTTCGTGATCGCGGCCATGGTGCAGGACTTTGAAGTGGCGCAGGCCATTGTATTGGCGCTGCTGCTGGCCATGTCAGCATACAGCGGCACTATCAGCAGGAAGAAGTCCTGCGTGAACTGCAAGATGAGGCTCATCTGCCCGGGCTGCGCGGTGAAGGTGAAGCCATCGTAAAGAAGTGCAGAGCGGATTTACCCTCACCTGGCCTCTCCCCACAAGGGAGAGGGATTTTGTAGGGGCGATTCATGAATCGCCCTCTGGATTGCCCGGTCAAGCCTGGCAAT
>CAYGXY010000174.1:0-4699 GCA_964354045.1 uncultured Dehalococcoidales bacterium | reverse complement strand
GAAGAGGAAAATATGTCCGATGCGGATGTCGCCAAGTTGATCGACGGGATTGCCGACCCCGCGGGAACGGTCTATAGATTTAGCCTGCCTTCCTCCCTGTTGGGAAGAAAGCGGATGTAAGGCTTAGGAGGATAGAGAGTAAATGAAGAGAATAACGATAGATCCGATTACCAGGCTGGAGGGCCATGGCAAGATAGAGATATTCCTCGATGACAGCGGCAACGTGAAGAATGCATACCTCCAGGTGCCGGAGCTTCGAGGCTTTGAAAAGTTCTGCGAGGGAAGGGTGGCGGAGGATGTGCCCAGAATAACCACGATGATCTGCGGCGTGTGCCCTACCGCTCACCATATGGCAGGGACGAAGGCGCTGGATGACCTGTTCAAGGTTGAGCCGACGCCTACCGCCAAGAAGATACGCGAGCTGATGTACAACGCGTTCTTTTGTGAAGATCATATATTGCATTTCGTCTTCCTGGGCGGCCCCGACTTTGTGGTCGGCCCGCAGGCGCCTGCCGCCGAGAGGAACGTGCTTGGCGTAATCGGCAAGGTGGGACTGGAGACCGCGGGAAAGGTCATCGAGTGCAGAAAGAAGATGCGCAACGTGATGCGCATCATCGGCGGTAAGCCGATCCAGCCTACCTGCGGATTGCCTGGAGGCGTATCGAAGGGGCTGAACGAGGACGAGCGCAAGCAGTGCGTCGAGGCCGGCGAATACGGTGTGGCTTTCTGCCAGGCTCTGCTCAAGATATTCGAGGACGTCGTACTTAAGAACAAAGATTATGTCGATCTGATTCTGGGTGATGTATATAAGCTTAAGACCTATTACATGGGCATGGTGGATAAGAACAACAAGGTCAACTTCTACGACGGCCTTATCCGCGTGGTGGACCCCAATGGCAAGGAGTACCTCAAGTTCAAGCATCAGGACTATCTGAAGGTCATCAGGGAGCATGTTGAGCCCTGGACCTATATGAAGTTCTGCTATCTGAAGGACAAGGGCTGGAAGGGCTTTGTCGATGGTATCGATAGCGGCGTTTACAGGGTAGCCCCGCTGGCGAGGCTGAACGCTTCCGACGGCATGGCTACGCCGCTGGCGCAGGAGGCATACAATAAATTCTACTCGACCCTCGGCGGCAAGCCGGTGCACAACACGCTGGCATACCACTGGGCGCGCCTCATCGAGGCCCTGTATGCAGCCGAGCGCGTACTGGAGCTGGCGAGCGACAAGTCCATCACGTCGCCCGATATCGTCAACCTGCCGACCAAGACCCCGGAGGACGGCGTCGGCATCGTTGAGGCACCGCGAGGAACCCTGATCCACCATTACACAACCGACAAGAAGGGAATTATCACCAAGTGCAACCTGATCGTGGCTACCGCGAACAACTCCGCGGCGATCAACATGACGGTGGAGAGCGCGGCCAAGGCGCTCATCAAGAACGGAAACGTTCCCGAAGGTATCCTTAACATGATAGAGATGGGCTTCCGCGCCTACGACCCGTGTCACGGCTGCGCCAACCACTCACTGCCGGGCAAGACGGCGCTGGAATTGAATGTATACGATAAAGACGGAAATCTGATGAGGAGCATGCGCCAGGGCTAAGGCGCGCAGAGTACTTCTTTTTTAAGAAAGGAATGAAATGGGTAAGAAAGACACTATCGAAACGGTAATTTGTAAAGAAGGCGCTAAGATATATCTTCCTCCGTGTCAGATCAAGTGTCCCGTCGGAGAGGATATTCAGCGCACGAATGCCATGCTTTCTCTGCTCCCCGCAAATAAGGACGAAGCCGCAAAGCAGGTTATAAAGATAGGCGATCAGATATATGACAAGAACCCCATGTTCCCTATCTGCGGCTATGTCTGCGGTCTGTGCGAGAAGGAGTGCAATTATAAGGATAAGACCGGGGCCATAAGACGCAAGATGCTCAAGCGTTTCATCAGCGATTACTATGTGCCCTATCTCGATAAGAAGCCCGCGTTGCCGGCTCCGACCAAGGATAAGGTCGCTATCGTCGGCAGCGGACCGGCCGGCATGATGGCCGCTTACGAGCTGTGCAAGAAGGGATACAAGGTCACCATCTTCGAGAAGGACAAGCTGCTGGGCGGCGCCGTAAGGCTTATTCCCAAGTACCGGCTGCCCGTCAGCGTGCTGGACGGTACCCTGAAGAATCTGGTGAGGATAGCTCATGTTGAAGTGAAGTCCGGCTGGGCGTTAGGCGATGGCAGCAAAACATATAGTGCTCATACATTGGATGAGCTCAAGAAGGAAGGGTTCAAGGCGATATTCATCGCTACAGGCACCCCCGTCGCCAGGCCGCTCACCATCGAAGGCAGGATGGTGGTTGGAGAGGACTTCATCGAAGGCGTAATGTTTGGTCTGCCGATGCTGTATGATGCCGGACAGGGCAAGCTCCCGGCCGACCTTTTCAAAGGTAAGAAAGTCCTGGTTGTAGGTGGCGGCAACGTCGCTTTTGATGCTGCCAGGGTAGCTCGCAGGATCGGCGGCGAAGTTTCGCTGGTATGTCTGGAGTGCGAGGATAAGAAACACCGGGATGGCATACCTGCGGACCTCGATGAGATAGAGGGCGGACATGAGGAAGGGATCAAGATAATCTACAGCAGGGGCATCAGCGATATAGTCAGCGAAAACGGCAAGTTCAAGAAGGTAAAAGCGCCGCGCTGTATATCCGTATTCGATGATAAGGGATTTAACCCCAGATTCGATTACAAGGATACTATAGATATTGCGGCCGACGTTCTGCTGATCACCATCGGCCAGGGCCCGGAGAGGCCTATCTATCAGAAGGAAGGGCTCTTTAACGATCAGGGCCGGCTCGATGTAGATCCGCTCACGCTTATGAGCGCTAAGAAACCTGGTATCTTCATCGGTGGCGATGCAAGGCGTATAGGCTATGCTGCTGATGCAATGCTTGAAGGTATCGTGGCTGCCGAGTCTATTGACCGCTTTATAAAAGGTGCGGACATGAAGGCCGACAGGCAGAAAGAGTACCAGAAGGCGGAGGCGGCAAGGCTGGAGAACTACAAGCCGCAGCCTCAGCTTGTGTGGAAAGAGGCCGATAAGAGGCTGAACTTCGAGATGTTCGAGAAGGGGTTCACGCTGAAGCAGGCCATCACGGAGGCGCAGCGCTGTCTCTACTGCGGCCCGTGTCTGAGCTGCAAAGGGTGCGTAACCATGGGTCTGCAGGATGAGATACCTGAGATAAAGGTTAACGAGGACAAGTGCAGCGGCTGCGCCATCTGCGTCGCCGTCTGCCGCTATGACGCTCCCAAGCTGGAGAAGCGCGGAAAGTCATTTGTAGCGGTGATCGATCTGGGCCGGTGCAAGCGCTGCGGATTATGCGTCAGCGTCTGCCCGTCTGATTCGATAACGATGTCTGATACCATGGGGCAACAGATGGACAAGGCCTTCGCCGAGCTGTCGAAGAAGAAGTAGTGACGGAATCGATAATAGGTTGAAGACATTGGTTTTAGGCATAGGGAATCCGATCTTAACCGACGACAGCGTCGGGCTGAAGGTCGTAAGGCTGATCAAGGATTGTCGGCCCGAGCTCGATGTGGTCGAGGCCTGCTCCGGCGCCATGGGGCTTTTCGATTACGTGATCGATCAGGACAGGGTCATATTGATCGACTCCATCAAGACTGAGAACGGCGTGCCCGGCGAAGTGTATCGCATGAGAATCGACGATTTGAACCCGACGCTGAAGCAGCATTCCTCGCACGGGCTGGACATCGCCAGCGCCCTGAAGATCGGCGAGGGTTTGGGCTACAAGATGCCGGAATCGGTGAACATCTATGCCATCCAGGTTAAAGATAATATCAGGTTCGGCGAGGAGTGCACCGCGGAGGTAGCGCGGAGGATACCGCTCATCGCCCGGGAAATAATCGAGGAGGAAGATTTATGAGCGCTTACGATCCTAAAATCGTGGTATTCAGCTGCAACTGGTGTCAGCGCGGAGGGACCGATTTAAGTGCGATTACCAAGGAATGCGGAATGTCATCTGTGAAAATAGTGAAATCCATGTGCTCCGGAGAGGTTGCTCCGGCGCATATTTTGCGCGCCTTCAAGAGCGGCGCCGATGGCGTGTTCGTGGTCGGGTGCCCGACGGGCGATTGCCATTATATCAGCGGGAACTACAAGGCGCGGCGCCGGGTTAAATTGATGAGAAACGTGCTCTTCCAGCTGGGAATCGAGCCGGAGAGGTTGGGCATAGCGCTGTTGTCCGAGGCTGAGGTGGCCAAGTTCAAGACCGCGCTAACCAAGTTTGCGGATAACGTCTGCAGTATGGGTTCGCTCAGCACCATAAAAGCGGGAGTGAACTAGGACGATACAACGGTTCGCGCAGCGATTTGTCTTTGTGCGCGATGAGGAACAGGTTTGTTTATACGTATTCACCGACCGGCTTGCTAGAGCGGTCGGTGAATTTTTTTCGGAGTGATGTGAGGGTGATGTGAAAGCGGCCAAGATTAAAGTTAACGGTGTGGTGCAGGGGGTCGGGTTCCGGCCCTTTGTGTACCGCATTGCCCATGAGCATGGCGTCACGGGCTGGGTGCGCAACACCTCCGGCAATGTCGAGATCGAAGTTG
The DNA here is from genome assembly GCA_964354045.1 of uncultured Dehalococcoidales bacterium. Taxonomy (GTDB): domain Bacteria; phylum Chloroflexota; class Dehalococcoidia; order E44-bin15; family E44-bin15; genus JAYEHL01. The sequence goes on along the minus strand of CAYGXY010000174.1, from coordinate 93 downwards.
AAGGGGAAGGTCGTGCAGTCGACAAATTTATCGCCGCTCTGAAAACCGAAGTTCCTCCTCTGGCCCGCATCGATCATATCGATGTCGTATCAT
>CAYGXY010000173.1:0-3220 GCA_964354045.1 uncultured Dehalococcoidales bacterium | reverse complement strand
GTGGACTATAGTTGGACATGAAGCAGCCGTTGAGCTATTAGATAATAGTTTAAGGAACGACAGGCTTTCCCATGCATACCTTTTCGTCGGACCGGCCCAGGTGGGCAAGATGACGCTGGCTATTAATCTGGCTCAGGCCTTGAACTGCGAAAAAGACGATAAACCATGCGGCGCCTGCGCCTCCTGCCAGCGCATAATGGGTTTAAAACATGCCGATGTCCAGGTAATCGATCTGGGTGGCAAAACAGAAGTCTCCATAGATCAAATAAGGGAATTGGAGCGTTATGCCTCGCTAAAACCTTTCGAGGGCAAAAGCCGGGTATTTATCATCGATAATGCAGAGTTTATGTCATCGGAAGCAGCAAATTGTCTGCTAAAAACCCTTGAGGAACCACCTCCCTTCGTATACATGATTTTGCTCTCAACCAGCGAGAAAGCTATACTATCTACAATACTTTCGCGATGCCAGAAACTGGAGCTCAGGCCCATAGCCATATCCGCAATTGAAGGCGCCCTTATAGAACGCTACGGCACAAAGCCGGAAGACGCTCACGTTTTAGCAAGGCTATCATCAGGCTGTATGGGATGGGCTGTCCAAACATCAGTTAATGCAGACGCCATTTTGCACCGTAAAGAACTGATAGAAAGACTCGTCAATATCGCAAAAGCGGACCGCTTAGAAAAATTTTCATACTCAGCCAGTATGGCCAGTCAATTCAGTAAAAACCGGGCAGAGGTGCAGAAGCTGCTTTTGCTATGGATTAGCTGGTGGCGCGACCTGCTTCTAATAAAAGGAGGCTGCCGCGAAATCATCACAAACATAGATCATCAGGAAACGCTCTTTCGCGAAGAAGTCTATTATGACATAATAGATATAAGAAATTTCATTGTAAACTTGATTCAAGCAGGGATATTACTTAGAAATAATGCCAACCCTCGTTTGGTATTAGACGTGTTAATACTGGGTATGCCGAAAAGGAAAGGATGCTAAGTTTTCGACAATATGAGTGAAGTAATAGGTATAAGATTCAAGCGCGCCGGGAAGATATACTACTTCAATCCATCAGGGGTAACCACAAATGTCAATGACTGGGTGATCGTCGAAACCGGCCGCGGACCAGAACTTGGTAAAGTGGTTATTGCTCCCAAACAAGTCCTGGAAAGTGAGTTAACCGAACCCCTCAAGCCTGTTCTGCGTAAAGCCGTAGAGGACGACTTTAAGAAGAGGGATGATTTTATTGTTAAAGAACACGAAATCCTCGAAAACTGCATCCGTATAAGCAATAAACTCAACTTGCCTATGAAGTTCATCACTGCAGAATGCAATCTTGACGGTACACGTATCACGGTTTTTTTCAGCGCTGAAGGACGTATTGACTTCCGGGACCTTTTAAAGGAACTTACATCTACGTGTAAAATCCGTATCGAACTGCGCCAAGTAGGTCCGCGAGACGAGGCGAAACTGCTCGGAGGGCATGGTAAGTGCGGCCTGCCGCTTTGCTGTGCATCATTCCTTTCCGAATTCAGCCCGGTATCCATTAGGATGGCTAAAGAACAGGACCTGCCGTTAAATCCTACAAAGATATCAGGTACCTGCGGAAGACTCCTATGTTGTTTAAGCTATGAAAGCAGCCAGTATCGTGCTTTAAAAGAAAAACTTCCGCCCGTCGGCCAGCAGGTAAATACACCGATGGGGGCAGCAATAGTAGTGGGCGGGAACCCGTTAAAAGAGACAGTATCAGTCAAGCTTGAGACCGGGGCAGTAATCGAAATACCGCTTGAAGAATTGCAGCGCGGCACAGAGAAGCAACCGAATCAACCTAAAAGCAGCAGGAAGAGAAGAGGCTAGACTTCATCCGCCACTCGCTGCAGCGGTAAAAACTTCTTCCACCCATCGTGTCGCTGCATATACTCTATAGAGACATAATATCCACTACCATACGGCGCACATGGTTTCTTTATCAGTTTCATCCCAGCCTCTTGCGGCGTACGCCCTGCTTTCCGATTATTACACAGGAAACAGGCGCTCGCTACGTTATCCCAGACATGCTTGCCGCCGCGATGACGAGGGATAACGTGATCCAGAGTAAGGCTCTTTGTCTCCTTTCCGCAATACTGGCAGGTTTGCTGATCCCTTCGGAAGACCTCCCGTCTGGTTAACCGCTTCTCCTGGCGGGGTCGTTTTACTAAATATAATAAGCGTATCACGGACGGCACATGCACAGTCTCGTTGGACGTGCGTATAATGCCCGAACCTTTCTCCAGCGTTTCCGCTTTCCCTAACATCACGAGCACTAAAGCCCTTCGCACTCGGGCAATGTTGAGAGGCTCGTAGTTCTGATTTAATACTAGTACGGGAGCGTTAATCATACCTTAACGCGGCCTCCGCGTTCGACGGCTCTGCTGCTTTCCTGCTTCAGATGGCGATAAATCCGAGCGGTAATCCGGGACGTTGATGTTAAAAGATGTGCTCAATCTTATATCAGCCAACCGTGAGCTTATCCGCATCTCGATATCCTCCAGCGAAAAGCAAGAGGTAATAACAGTGGGCAATTGCGCATTGTAGCGATAATTGATCACCTGATACAACTTCTCCTGCGCCCACGGGGTACTGGCCTGCTCCCCGAAGTCATCGAGTATCAACAGAGGCGCATTTTTCACCCTCTCAAATATCTCATCATACGTCGACCTGCTCTCTGGCCCGAACGCAGAGCGCAAGTGATCGAGCAAATCCGGGACTACCTTGAAATAAACAGGATTGCCTTTCTGGAGCTGATGATTGCCGATAGAAGCAGCGAGATGGGTCTTGCCACAGCCGTTGGGGCCAAGAAACACAAGCCATCCATCCAACTGTTTGGCGTACTCAAGCGCCGTTTGATATGCTTTACTTAAATTCTGCTGCTGCTCTTTAGGAAGATTCACCCGCTTTGGATCGAAAGTCTCAAAGGTCATGCTCCTCAGAAGTTTGAGCGCCAGGTCTCCGCTTTCACGGCGTAAGCGCTCCACCCTCTCACCATCCATCTCGTCCTTACCGCACTTGCACGCCACAACCTTCGAGTAATCAGGCCGCCCGGAATCGAGCATCGGATATACGAAACCGGCGCCCTTGCACAGCGGGCACTCTGCCGCCGCATCACCATTTTCAGCGCTTGACGACGTGCCCGTACTTGCCTTTGACGTACTTATCGGGGTCTTCTTTAGAATCTCTCCCAGTTTCTCC
>CAYGXY010000172.1:0-4691 GCA_964354045.1 uncultured Dehalococcoidales bacterium | reverse complement strand
GACCGCTTAGTCTTCTCGATCATAGAAACGTCATGGCTAAATGAATTAACTGTCACTTGATTCTTTCCCAGATAAGATAACCCTGTCTCCCCTGCTCGTCCCTTGGATCCGGAATGGTTTTTAGAGCTAACGTATCGCCCCTCAAATCAAAGATGCGCACCTGGTCTTTCCCCACCCAGTTCGGGAACAAACACACCTCGACATGATGTTTTATCTTATCTCCATCTAAATCGTATCTGCCGCTGTACGATATGTAAGTATCAGCCGCGGCAACCTTTTCCTCGGGCGTACCCAGCTTCAGCTCACGCGCCTCGAAACTGCGGCGATTTATAGCCATTATGTTAACCGATACAAACCCATTCTCGCTGTAGGTCAAACGCCCCTCCGGCCTCTCACCGAACGGATAGGTAACCTTACCACTGGCCCACCTGACCTCATAAGACTTAAGCTTCCAAGTGCCTAAGAAATCGTCTTTAGACATTATATATTCTCCTGATTTGAAACCACTTGCTTAAACGCTTCAGGTACTTCAGCTATCTTGTGTGTCTGATAATCAAAGAATGCCATCCCTAACTTTGCAATAGCTGCCAGCCGTTTCTGTGTTTTATTGGTAACTCGGCATACGATATCGCAGCCATACTTGCTCAAATCAGCTGCGACTACATCGATCTGCAGAACGTCCCCGTAAAAACTTTCCGATTTGTAAATGATAGCAAGATCGGTATTGATAAATGCTTTCCCGTCGACCACTAAATCGGGAAAACCCTTGTGTTTCATGAATTTCAAATGCGCCTCATTCAGTATCGATACGAGGTTATGATTGCCGAGATGCGCCCCGGCATTGACATCAGACATGCGCACCTCAACCTCAAAAGTGAAGTCCGATTTCTCCGGTAGTTTTATCTCAACTCTAGCCACAAGCGCCTCCTTAAAATCTCATCCGGAATTCCACCTCCCATCCCGCTACATTTTAACACATGGACTATCATTGATAAGTATACAGATCAAGAACCACCCGATAAACACCTTCCTCCAACTCCTCAGATACCTGAAAACCGCAGGCTTCGATAACATGCATCATGTCCTTGTTCTCAACTAGGACTTCTCCTTCAAAGAAACGTATTCCATTATCCTTGGCAGCAGCAGACAACTCCTTCATCAGATACGTGCCAATGCCCTGTTTCTGATACTTATCTGCAACCACTATGGCAAACTCGGCCGCATCTTTGCTAGGAAGCCTATAATAGCGCCCCACAGCAAGAAGCTTCTCACTGACCCCCTCCCCGATTGTAACTACCAGGGCAAACGTATAATCGTAATCGATAGTACAGAAGCTTATCGCCTCCTCACGTGACATCTTTGTTACAATATGGTGGAATCTGAGATACATTGTCTCACGGCTGAAGCGGCGCGCCAGACCCAGCAGACGATCTACGTCGCTTCTCTGTATAGGACGCAGAAAAACAGTGGAACCGTCCCTAATGGTGAAAGGTTTTTTGTATTTGCTGAATTGCCAGGGATCATTTTCAGCTAACATATCCAACCTCCGCAACGATAATACATCGAACTCAAAGTTGGAATGTGGGATAGTATACACCTGTTGTCAATAAAATAACAGACGTTGAAACTGATAATTAGTGGGGCAAGTTATTTCCAAGCCCCCTGCTAGTCCCCCATACTTTGGGGGACTTAAAGAGCTTTAGGGGACACCCCTATAACCCCGTCAGGAGAGAAATCTCCTGAACCTCTTTTACAATGTATCATATGTGTAGGGGCGATTGGCGAATCGCCCCTATTATTGTCGAAATGTTGGGGTATCCTTATCCAAACCCCCTGCTAGTCCCCCCTACTTTGGGGGGCTTAAAGAGATTTAGGGGACACCCCTAAAACCCCGCCAGAGGGTGATCCCTCTGGACTTCCCTGTTCTGGTAAACGATTGTTTGAGAGAAACGATATGGACACTTCTTTTACCCTCGCGCTCCTTGATGAAGAGAGCCGGAGATTGAAGTTGATTCCCTATAATTGTGGACTGCTGCGACTGCGCTTCGTCTGGTACCCGTTAAGGCCGTTCTGACGCACTCCCTTGCCACTTGACTCCAGATGTGCCACCTCTTCGCTATCCTTGGTAGCCCGCTCAAATTCACCCATATCACCAAAGGCGATACTTCTGTTGTGATAAGCCTGAACATTGTGCTCATCTATCCGAATGGCACCGCTATAGTCATCTACAGCCTGCTGGTAATCTCCCTTTTTATGATAAATAAGGCCTCTGTTATAGTAAGCCAATGCCTGGCTGGAATCGCATTTAATAGCCTTACCATAGTCTTCTACAGCCCTATCCAGTTCGCCCATCTTATGGTATATCAGGCCGCGGTTGTAATAAGCTGTAGCATCAGCAGGATCGATGCGGACAGCCTCATCCAGACTGCGTATCGTTTCTTTGTAATCGCCGGTGCTGGCAAAGGCCAAACCGCGATCGTAGTAGGTTATCGGATCGTTGGGATCAAGCTTGATGGCATGATCATAGTCCGCGATAGCTTTATCCAAATCACCCAGCTTATAATATGCAATCCCCCGGCTCTGATACATATGCGCATCTTTAGAATCGATGCTGATAGCCTTGTTATAATCTTCGATAGCACGCTTATATTCACCAAGCTCGTGATGTATCATTCCGCGGCAATGGTAAACAAAGGCATTATACGGGTCCAGTTTAATGGCCTCATTACAATCCTCGATCGACTTTTGGAACTCGTTCAAATTAGCGTAGGCAAGGCTGCGGACGTAATATATTTGGCCGTTGCCCGGTTCAATGAGAAGGGCTGCGTTGCAATCATCGATCGCCTGTTTGAACCTGCCGACATCGATAGATGCAAGCGCCCGATGATATAAGGCCTGTGCGTCATTACCCTGAGATTTCAAAACCCTGTTGTAATCCTCGATCGCCTGCAGCGGCTTGCCGATAGCATCGTAAGCCAGCCCCCGATTGTAATAGGCCTGAACATCGTTCGCGTCTAACCTTATGGCCTCGTCATAATCAGCAACAGCTTTATCCACCTGGCCTAAATCATGATATGCAATCCCGCGGTTGTTATAGCTCAAAGTACAGGAAGGATTCAGTTGAATAGCCCTGTTATAATCATCAATAGCCAGCTCAAACTCACCCAGGCTATACCGAACCATGCCGCGGTTATGATAAGCCCACGAATCGTTAGGATCTAAAAGTATGGCTTCATCGCAATCGCGCAAAGCCTGTTTAAATTCACCAAGGCTATAATGTACTAGGCAGCGGTTGATATATCCCCTTGCATCTCTAGTATCCAGACGAATCGCCGTATTGCAATCTTCAAGCGCTCTTTTCAGTTCACCCAGGTTATAGTAAGCAATACTCCGGTCTTGATAGGCATTAGCGTCACCAGGGCTGATCCTTATCGCACTATCATAATCATCGATGGCCTTCCTGAGCTCGCCTTTGCTCTGGTAAACGAGACCGCGATGGTTAAATGCTTCGGCAAAACATGGATTCATCTTGACTGCTTTGCTATAGTCATCTATAGCATGTTCAAACTCAAGAAGGTTATGATATACCATCCCTCTGCGATCATACAGGCATGCATCGTCAGGTGTCAGTTCAATAGCTTTCTCATAATCATTGGCGGCATGCTGATACATGCCAAGTTCCACATACGCTACTGCACGGCTGGCATATAATTCGACAACATGGGGAGACAGCTTTATCGCCTCTGTATAATCGGACACGGCACAGATGGCGGTGCCCAGCTCCATATACGCATTGCCCCTGCCGTGATATGCCCTCGCATCACTCTTATCCAGGCGGAGAGCCTTGTTATAATCTTCCAGCGCCTGCTCAACTTCGCCTTTATTTTGATTAGCTAAAGCCCGCCTCAGGTATGCCTCTACCATCTGGGGGTATTTATCAATGACTTTGCTATATTCCGATATCGCATCAATGAACATTCCGCGCGCGAAATATTCATCGCCAAGTTGCAGTAAATCAGCTGACATACTTCCTCAATTTCAAGCAAAATTAGGTAAGTATAACAAAACGAAACCATTTAAGGAAGCACCTTTTCTAGCATTTTGCAGAACTGATATACATGCAGATAGCCCCGCAAGCTGCTACATTTAGCGATTCGATATTCTCCCTGCGAATCGGAACTTTACAGCGATAATTCGATATCCTAAGGATTGATTCGGAAAGGCCATCCGCCTCATTACCAAAAGCCAGCGCGATCTTGTTCAACCCTTTTAAAACAGATGGAGGATCATCACCGCTCAGCGCAGTGGAAACTACATTGTATCCTCGAACTTTTAAATCACTGACAATATTCATGTATGAAGCCGTCCTCCTAATCCATAGCGACAGCACCGCGCCTGACGTTGACTGCACACACTTGGGAGAGAAGGGATCGGCACATTTATCGGACATGACCACTCCGGAGTACCCGAAGGCCACGGCGCTGCGTATCAGTGATCCGATATTGCCGGGGTCCTGTATATCTTCCAGCAGTAAAACCCTATCGCCGATATCGCCGGGAAGGCTGCTGGAATCCACATCATCGGCCATTTTAATTACAGCTAGAGGCCCCTGCGGCGTTTTCGTCAGACATATCGACTTGAACTGGCTCTCCGTAAGATGCCTAACCGGATAATCCTTGTATACTGGCGCA
>CAYGXY010000171.1:0-5530 GCA_964354045.1 uncultured Dehalococcoidales bacterium | reverse complement strand
GGACTTTGGGAATTGGGGAGTACCCCCAAAAACCCCCAGTCCTTCCGCGGAAGGACACCTCTCTTTTAGAATTGAACAAATACAAGTGAAAACAGAGGATATGCTATTCAGTATGATTTGAACATGAAGATAAAAGGGGGTTATTTGAAGCGTTCCGGGAAGATGTGCCTGGATACGATCTCGCGAGTCGCCTTCAGGGCGGGGGAGTCCGGGAGGCCCAGAAGCGATTTGCCCATCAGGTCGTAGTACGCTACCTTATCGTCCTGAGGAATGAATCCGAAAATCTCAACGCCGATCTCGGCGGCGGCTTTCTTCAGGACGTCCTCGTTGCCATAAACCCTGTTGAAGACCATGCCTAGCTTCTCGGTTTTGATGACCTTCTCAATATGCACCATGTGCTCGATCTGAGCGGCAGTCTTGAGTCCGCGCGAGGTGGCGTCGCTTACGATTATTAAGGTATCCACTTGGCCTACCACCTGACGGTTGATCTGCTCAAGCCCGGCCTCGCCGTCGATGAGTATCGTATCGAAGTTCTTGGAAAGCGTGCCTATCGTATCCTTGAGTATGCTATTGACGGGACAGTAACACCCGAGCGTTTCCGTGCGCCCCATGGCAAGGAGGGCGAAGCCGTCCACCTCGTTGAGCGCCTCAAAGGTCATGTAGTCGAGCATTTGCGTAACGCGGCGCTTCTCTTCTTCTTTAGCTCCCCTGGCGGTCTTGATTATCTCCTCGCGTATCTGGCCCATCGTCCGTTTGACGTCTACTCCCAGCGCCAGCGGCAAGCCCATGGCAGGGTCGGCATCTATCAGGAGCAGCTTGCCCGCCTTCCCGCTGTCCAGCAGAGCCTTGGTCATCATGGAGGTGAAGGCCGTTTTGCCTGTGCCGCCCTTTCCGCAGGCGGCTACCAGTCTCTTGCGCATGGTCGTTGCTTCCGGCATGTCGTCCTCGATCTCGAATTACGATTCTTTATCGGCTTTGTTGTCGCCCTTAGTCTTCTTGCGCACGTTGACCATCTCTTTTATCTCGTCGCAGACGGCGCTATCGGGACAGTTGTTGCAGTCGAAGGGGGAGAAACATTCTATATCATAGCCCTTCGATTTCCATATCTCTTTGGTCATGTTCTTCGATATCTCATGAATTTGCTCGCCCATTTCTTCCAGCGGCTGCAGATCCTCTTTGCTGGTTGTGACGAAGACCACCTCAACTGCCTCAACATCGGGCACAGACGATTTGAATATGGCTATGAGCGCTTTCCCCAGCGTCTCGAAGGAGAATCCTTTCCCGGCAGCGTCCTTGCTTATCCTGCTCCACATCTGCCGCGACATGCTCTTCAGCATGTAGCCCTCTATCTGGTCCGAGACATACTGCGTGCGCTCAATCAGCTCATGCTTATCGCTGCTGAGCTTCTTCCCAGCAACGATTATCACCTGCCCGAATGGGAGGCTGGCGCCTTCTGACTCGGGAACATCCGGCCCGATGAGTGTAACTCTGCCGCTTTTTGCAAGAGAAGGATCATCGGTCCAGAGCAGGAAAGAAGCGGAACCGACATCCGGATTGCCCAGTTCAAGGAAGGTGTCGCTGCGAAGGACTAAATGTGCCCCGGCCTTAGGCCCTACGCGCACCGGCAGCCCTCTGAGAATGTCATCAATCGATTCTGGGCAGTCGAACTCACGTATCTTCCTGCCTTTACGCCGGAGATCATCTGTATACTGGGGTACTTTATTTATATAAGTATCGAATAGGGACATAAACAACTTCCATTTCGATAGTATAGCACCGATTGGGGATGAATTCTGGCCTGCCTTCATCGAGATAAGCGAAGGCAGACCAGAATGGATTTCTATATGTTATGGCTCTTTGGTCAGGCCTTTTTGCCTACCTCTTCGCGCTGTTGCACCCTCTCCGCAGCGATAAGCGCGGCCCCCAGCGCTCCTGCGATCTGCGGGTCCTCAGGCAGATGCACCACTTTTACGCCCAGCTTGTTCTCTAACGCTTTGGCCAGCCCTTCGTTCTTGGCACAGCCTCCGGTTAAAGCTACGTCTGCAACTAGGCCGACTTTTCGTACCATGGAGCTCAATCTGGAAGCTATTGAGTTATGCAGGCCGGCGGATATATCGGTAAGCTCCCGCCCTTCGTTGACCAGCGTTACGACCTCTGATTCGGCGAATACGCTGCACTGGCTGGAGATGACAGCAGGATTCTTTCCTTCAAGCGCCAGTTTTGATAATCCTTCAAGATCGCAATCGAGCGCCCGCGCCATCGCTTCAAAAAAGCGGCCTGTGCCTGCAGCGCATCTATCGTTCATCACGAACTCAAGGACCTTGCCTTTGTTATCTATGGACATTACTTTGCAGTCCTGCCCTCCGATGTCAACGACCGTCCTCACAGACGGGCACAGCCAGTTCGCGCCGCGGGCGTGGCAGGTGATCTCTGAGACATTTTCTTTGGCAAACGGGACTTTCAGACGGCCGTATCCTGTGCCTACTATGTAATCCAGCTCCTCCATCGAGACAAGGCCGAGATAACCCATGGCTTCTTCCATAGCCATCTTCGCCGTCACCTCAGGCCTGGTCGTAGATGTGACAATGCTGTAAGCAGCAATCTGTCCATCTGTCATTATGACAGCCTTGCCCGTGGTAGAGCCTATGTCGCAACCACCAACAATCATTGTTTTCCTTTCGATGTCTAGATACACGAATCTTTATTGTGTCTTTTTAGTGTAACCTACTTTTTCTGCCCCAGCCCGGAAGCCTCGAAGAACTTGGAAATTCTGTCCTTGACCTCATCAATTGCTGTATATCTCTTGTCAAACAGGTCCAGCCCGATGGACAGGAAAGGCACGCCGAGCTCGCGGCATTTCTCTCTCATCATGCCTATGCTGGCGTTTCCGTCTTTGTGCCCCATGTGGCCCGGCCAGATAACACAGTCGATCTTGTAATCTTTGACTATGCGCTCTATGTCTCCGAGGAAGTTATCTGCTACGCCTCGTGCCTGTCTGATCATAGGTACCTGAGACAGAGACCGCTTCGCCAGATCACGGAACATTGTAGTTTCGTTTTTAGTATCAATCGGCTCGTAAGGGGTATAGCCGAACATGTTCATTACGATATTCACGCCCCATTCCTGTTCCAGCCAGGGGCTTATGTCGAACTGCCACATGATGGGCAGGATATCGAACCACAAGGCCCTGATGCGCTCGCCGGCGGCCATCCCCGTACCGGCCTTTACACGCTTCTCCGCGTTGGCTACGAGTTTCTTAAACCAGTCTACCGCCTCGATCTTGCCCGGGTAGTAGTAGCAGGCAAGCGCGAAACATTGCGGAGGGCCGATGGTCCAGTCATGTGGGCACGGCACTGCCTTTCTCAAATCATTATAGTCTGCCCATAACTGATATGTCTGGTTTGATATCTTGCAGACCTCGCGCAGGCGGTCTATGTCCAGCTTCTTACCGGTGCACTGAGTTACAAAATCGACCATCCTCTTGGTCTCTTCGCCGTAGTACTTGTAGGTTCGTTCGTCATCCCAGTACGGTGAATCCGCGCCGAATACCGGCACATCATGCCATGCTTTGGTCTTTCCAATTGCCTGGTGGATGACTACAGTGCCGTCGCAGGGATGGAGCAAGGCGATAAGTCCCGCCGGCTTGGGAGTGAGGTTTTTCTCTACGTAGAACATAGCCAGCCTGAGCACTGTGCAGAAATCGGTGGCCAAGCCCATCTTCTCCGTTTCGTCTGTGTCTGAAGCCAGGAACGGTGATGAAACGCCGAGGAACGGTGTCTGGAGGAAGATCCACCAGGGCACATCCATGGCGGTGAATATCTCAGGGCAGTTGGCAAAATAGGCTGCCATGAAAGGTATATCGTTCTCGGCGCAGTGCATGATCTCGTCATATTTGTCCATAACCGTCTTGAGAACAAAGCGGTTTATAGCCGCTTCTTCTGAGGGATCCAGCGCAAGAACATCCACGAAGGCCTGGAGCAGGGTCTTATCTCCCTTCAGCCGTTCCAGCTGTTTGTCTAATATCGCTTTATCAACTTTGCTCATTGCTTACCTCCCCATGCTTTCTAGGAATGCCTGTACACGAGTTCTCACCTGGCCGGCGCCGGCCATAATGTATTCCCTGTCCAGTTTCAGGAAAGGGATGCCTGCTTCTTTTAAGTCGTCATTTAACATGTATATCTCACCGGCCCACAGATCACAGAATACAATACGTTGGCCGATGACGCCGTCGACCTTGAATTCTTTAACCAGATCTTTTACAAGCTGGGCTCTTCGCAGTTGGTCTCCGAACATGCGCGGGCATGACGGACGATCTGCTATGTAATATTTGGCAAGCGCGGCGATGGGGTCCTTCATCTTTTGGTCGATCTCCGCCCGGAAGTTCTTGGTGCCGTAGCAGAGTACATCGGTTACCACCAGTCCGCCGGTGCTTTCGATTACCTTAATATACTCCGGGTCATCGAGTACACCACCTATGACCAGCAGCCGTGCTTTAGCTTTACCTACGCCCTCGCTCTTGCTGAGGTCATCAATGAGCTCCTTGATCATCTGGTTGTACTGCTTTAGCGGGAGAGCAGTTGCGGCGACCATGACCGCCAGCGTATCGGCGCCGGTGATCGGCGGATTATCCTTCTTTCTTAAATCGTATAACTTGCGCTGCAGGCGCCGGGTCTCGTTGTGCAACTTTATCGCCTCTCGCAGCTTGTCGTCGGTGATCTTCACGTTGAACTTGTCCTCGATAGCCTTTTTAACTATCTTCATTTCGTCATAATACCATTGGATAGATGGGTCTGAGATCTTCTTGGGGAGGCTCACCATCTGTACGAGCGGGGTTTTAATCTTGCGCCTCCAGTTGTCATAGATGCGGCGCACGTGGTCGCAGTTGTTGAGTACGATGAGGCCGTCGAGGAAGTCATATTCTCCAGCCAGCCCCATATTCAGGGCGTTACGGCAGAAGCTGCAGTTGATGTTACTGAGATATGCATCCGAGAGATCTGTCCCTGTGCTGCCTATCGCCCTGATGCGGAAGGGTATCATGCCGGCAGCTGTGATTATCTCAGCCGGGCCGTAGGAGCAGAAATAACCAATTATCTTTGCTCCTTTGTCCTTCTCCTTTTTGAGCGCTGGATTCATGAGGGTCTTACTTGCTTCTTGAAACTCTTGTAATACCCGAGACTTGGTTTTTGTCTCCAATTTATTCGCTCCTTTCTAGTTGGTGACCAACTCTTTTTAACTATTTTTATCTTCTCCAGGGAAAGGTTATCTATTATTTACCCGTATGGCGAAGCTGACTATTGTAAAAAACAGATTATTTACTAATGCAACACACATAATGGGAACCATATCGGTATACAGCAACCATAAATAAGTAGTACAAGTCTTGGGAACACTATAGCAGAATAAGTACGGCTATTCATGTTTATGTCTGATTATATTTCTTTAACAGTCTGAGGATAAAGTGAAATATCCCTGATAACAATAGACAAAAGGTGGGACAAGGCCTAGCCTAAAGGCTAGTTTTGGAAATTTC
>CAYGXY010000170.1:0-2596 GCA_964354045.1 uncultured Dehalococcoidales bacterium | reverse complement strand
CGGCGTAACCTGTGTCATGAGCCGGTTAAAGTTCTCAAAAGTAAGCGATTGGGCGCCGTCTTTTAGCGCGGCATCAGGCTGGGGGTGGACTTCCACCATCAAGCCGTCAGCCCCGGCAGCTACAGCGGCCAGCGCCATCGGCGTTACCAGATACCATTTCCCCGTTCCGTGGCTCGGATCGGCGATAATAGGCAGGTGGCTGAGCTTCTTGATTATCGGAATCGAGTCTAAATCCATAGTATTGCGGGTGTAGGTTTCAAATGTCCTTATGCCCCTGGCACACAGTATCACCTTGTTGTTCCCCTGGGAAAGTATGTATTCGGCTGAGAGCAGCCACTCCTGGATCGTTGCTGCCAGCCCCCGCTTCAGCATCACCGGTTTCTTGCTTTTGCCGATCTCATCAAGAAGGAAAAAATTCTGCATACTGCGGGCGCCCACCTGGAGGATGTCGGCATATTCTGAAACCATATCGACGTCTTCAGGGCTCATGACCTCGGTGATGGTCGGCATGCCTGTTTCTTTGCCGGCCTTTTTTAAAAGCTTCAAGCCCTGCTTGCCCATGCCCCTGAAGCTATACGGCGACGTGGATGGTTTATAGGCCCCGCCGCGCAGGATATTAGCCCCCGCCGCTTTTACGGATTGGGCAATGGATATTAACTGTTCCTCGCTCTCTACTGCGCAGGGGCCTGCAATAATAGCCAGTTTGTTACCGCCGATAGTCACATTGCCAATCTTTATGGTGGTATCTGCGGGCTTGAATTCCCTGCTGGCGAGTTTATAAGGCTTGCTTATAGGAACAACATCATCGACGTGAGGCCAGGTCTCCACCGTGTCCTTGAGTTCGGGATAGGTCTGTCCCACTATGCCGATTACTGTGTGTTCCACTCCTTGCGACACGTGGCCGGTGAAGCCCATCTGACTGAGCCGGTCAAGGATTTCTACTATATCCTTTTCCGAATGTCCCTGCTGCATTACGATGAACATTCGTTATTCCTCCGTAGCCGCTCTACAGTCGTTATCGTTAGCCCTTAGGTTGGCGGCTCCTTTGAGGTAGATATGTTTTATATCATCAGGTTTCTTGTTAGTATTAAATAAGATCAGGATACGAAGGCAGGATTGAAGGCTATTCGGAACATTTATCTCGCGGCTGCAGAGAAGAGGTATATTTAAAATCCCCATCTCCCTGGCCGCTTTCGCCGGGAACGCTGCGTTTAAGTCATCGGTGGCGGTAAATAGGATACTTGCCATATCGTCTTTATCGACATCGTTTGCTTTAATCATTTCGCGGAGCAGTGCTTTTGTCGATGCATATATGCATTCCTTGGTATTGGCGTCGACTGTTGTTGCCCCTCTAATACCGCGACATTTCATTTATAGTAACCTCTGTGAGCGAAATATCACTGAAACTGGTTAAGATATTATCATAAATATCAGAGCAATGGAATTGTAGGCAGCGTGTACGATGATGCATGGCCATATCGATTTCGTCTTGTAGTAGATCCACGATAGCATCAAGCCAAGGATGAATATCGGCACGAGATTCGTTGGGCTTATGTGCGCCAGGGCGAACAGTGCCGAACTGATTACTGTACCCCATGTGTATCCTAGGCGCTTGCCTATACCTTGGAGCATGAAACCGCGGAAGAATGTCTCCTCGGCAACAGGGGCGACTATAACGGCGGTGATTGCAAATAGCGCGATGCCGATGCCATTTGCAGTAAAGGGAGAGTAGACGTTGTAAGAGTCTTCTGTTCCCGATGTGCCCAGCAGTGCTTCATAGCCTATCGCTATACCTAGTCCGATGCAGGTGATGATTATCGCCAGCAGTAAACCCTTCTTGATATCGAATTTTCTGAAGCCTAACGCTTCCCATTTGCAGCGATATTTTCTAACGCTGAATAGCCATGTCCCCAGCGGTATCGCGCCTTCTCCCAGTATCATGAACATGAACATAACTGACAGAGCGATGTTAAGCCGCCCATTCGCTTCGAGGGTGTCGACGATTTGTTTGAGAAATTCTGTTGAGGTAAGGTGTTGCGATGCGATATCCTGAAGAGTCGTTGTGCCTATCAGAACAATCACGCATATGCCCAGGGCTATTCCGATGACAACCGTGGCGGCAATGGCCACAAGCGCCCCTTTGGCGATATCGCCTATGCTCCATGGGACTGCTTCGGGGCTTTTATTCTGCTGAAGGTTACCTTCCATCATATCCCAGTATAAGGCAGCGGTGCCTCCGCTGTCACACCTTCCTGAGCCAGCTCTTCGATTTCTTCATCGCTCATGCCCAGCAGTTCGCTGAAAACGTATCGGTTGTGCTCGCCGAAGCACGGGGCGGGGCGCTCGATGCGGCCGGGGGTGCGGCTCATCTTCCATAATATACCCGGAATGATGTGTTTACCCGCTTCTGGATGCTCGACCTTCTCGAAGAATCTACGCTCTTTCAGATGCGGATCGTCGACCAGTTCGGCCGCATTCAGCACGGCGCCCGCCTTAATGCCGCGAGCTTGCAGAATCTCTGCGAGCTCGATATGGTTATAGCCGATTGTCCAGTGCCCGATCAACTTGTCGAGCTCATCCTGGTTCGCCAGCCTGC
>CAYGXY010000169.1:0-8475 GCA_964354045.1 uncultured Dehalococcoidales bacterium | reverse complement strand
AATGCGACGTCCTTCTGCAGCAGACGATGCGTGCCGATGACGATATCGATGCCGCCCTGCTTCAGCTTGGAGACGACTTTAGACTGCTCGCCGGCCGACAGGAAGCGGCTGAGAACAGCGACGTTCACAGGGAAAGCCCTGAGGCGCTCGGAGAAGGTCTCGAAGTGCTGCTGCGCCAGCACCGTGGTCGGCACCAGCACAGCCACCTGCGCCCCATCCATGACTGCCTTGAACGCCGCGCGCAGCGCCACCTCCGTCTTGCCGTAGCCAACATCGCCGCACACCAGCCGGTCCATGGGCTTCGGCTGCTCCATGTCATGCTTGATGGCCGTCACTGCCTTGAGCTGGTCCGGCGTCTCCTCGTACGGGAACGAGGCCTCCATCTCGCCCTGCCACACGGTATCAGCGGAAAAAGCAAACCCTGTGACGACCTCGCGCTCAGCGTAGATCGTCAGCAGTTCTCTTGCCAGCATGGCCGCGGCCTGCTTCACCTTGCGCCGCGTGCGCGCCCACTCCTGCGAACCCAGCCTGCTGAGCGCGGGCGGCTCCTCTCCCTGCCCGATATACCTGCCGAGGCGGTCGATCTGGTCGCTGGGAACATAAAGCTTATCCCCCGACGCATATTCCAGTACGAGGTATTCCTTCTCGCGGTCGCCCACGGCCATGGTCCTCATGCCGGCGAAGACCCCGATGCCATGCTCCACGTGCACCACGTGATCGCCAATTGTCAGCTCGGACAGCGCGCCCAGCCGCCGCGGCGGCCCGCGCCTGTCATGCCCCCGCGCCTTGGTGAAGCCGAATATCTCGGTATCGGTGAGTACCACCGTCGAATCTACGGCCCACCCCTGAGCCAGCGACCCCTGGAGCAGAGCTACCCCACCCTCCGACGGCAGCCCCTCCAGCTTTGCCAGCACAGGGGCAATGATATCCTTCTCCTCAAAAAGATCGGCCAGACGCCGCGCCTGGTGCGAGACGACGACCACGCGCTTTTTATCGACATTTGCCATCTGCGCTACGCCGGCGAGGAAATCCTCCAGCCTGCCACCATATATCGGGGCTGCCGTGAAGGGCATCGCATCCTGCTCATCATCGCTGCGCCAGGAAAGCAGATTCAGCCGCCTGTCGATTTTCTCAAAGCGCGCCGACAGCTCCTCCCAGGTGAAATATGTAACGGGAAAATCCCCGGATATATCGCCGCGCGCCGTCTGCTCGTCCCGTATCTGGCGCGACTCCTCGTCGAACTCCACCAGCGACCGCTCAACCTCATCGGGCTGATCGAGCACTAAAATCGCCTTCGCGGGAAGGTAATCGATAATGGTTCCCGCATCGCGCTCTTTTAATTGATTATCGAACGATAATTCCCTGGCAGGAACGATGGTAATCTCAGCTACGGTCTCAATCGAGCGCTGCGTCGCCGGATCGAATAAGCGTATGCTCTCCACCTCGTCGCCGAAGAGCTCGATGCGCGCCGGCATCGGGTGCGACGGCGAGTAGACATCGATGATGCCGCCGCGCCTGCTGAAGCCGCCGGGCGTCTCCACCATGTGCTCGTTCTCGTAGCCCATCTCCACCCATGAGGCCAATGTGCGTTCCAGGTCCAGGCTCATGCCCTGAGAGATAGTGTGAACCTCATCATGGAACTTCTGCGGCGACAGCGTGATGCGCGCCAGCGCGTGCGCCGAGGTCACCACCAGCGCTGACTTGTCGACGCTTAAAGCATGCAGAGCGCGCACCCGCTGGCTTGTGGTATAAGGATCGGAGGCCATGTGCTCGTACGGCAGCGAATCCGGCTCCGGGAACAGCGCGGCCTCCGCACCCCAGCACTTAAGCTGGTCCTGCAGCCACCGCGCCCGCTCCGGTTTTGCCGCGACCACCAGCATCGGCTGTTTTAAATGCCGGTGCAGCGCCGCCAGCGTGTACGGCTTGGCGGCATCGAGGACGACCAGTTTGCGAACGCCGCCCTGTTGCAGCGCATCAGCCAGCCGTGCGTATTCCGGCATCCCGTCGATGAGCGGCAATAGCTGTTTTAGGTTCAATTTATCCATAAAAACAAAACGCCTTAAGGGCCGGTCATCGCTGACCCGCCCTGTCTAAATTGTAGCACAACTCCTTCGCCGCTGCTATTACAGGAAACGAAAGGGTCGTTCACGTTGACTCAAGTTAGACACGTGTCTATAATAATGCCACTAGCGGAAACGGTATAAAAGTGAGTTTTTTACTGAGAGAGGCTAACCATGAACATAGATAATGTCATACCACTAATAGGCGTCAGTGTCTTTCTTCTCGTAGCACTTCCCTTCGGATATGCGCTTGGCGGGAGAGTAGGCCGCAACTACATAACCCGCGAAGAAGCACGACCTAAAACAGAATCCGAGCGTCTCGATGAATTATTGGGAGTAAGACCGGCATCTGCCGGCCCGGTTCTTCAGGATATCGCTTCAGAGACAATGGAAAAGGAGCGGCGCAGAAGAAAAAGAGACTACATATTTTTCGGGGCTGGCGTTCTCGCGACAGCAATTCTCACGCTTATTGTTCAGGCATTATTCAGTTAATAACTCACTGACCACATAATTCATACTCTCCCTCCCTCCCCTTGAAGCTATTCCTCGTTATGTTATAATAGTGCAACTTGGAGTTTCCAGATATGGCAAAACAGGGAAAGAGCTATAAAAGAATAGTTGCAAAATTCGGCACCAACCTGCTCACCGCAGGAACGGATCGAATCGATACAAACGTGCTCTCCGGCATCGTGCGGCAGGTAGCGCAGCTGCACAAGGAAGGCAAGGAGATAATACTGGTCTCATCGGGAGCCGTGGCATCGGGAAGGCAACTGCTGACGCTGCCCAAAGACACAAAGGACGTTCCCGCGCGCCAGGTGATGGCGGCCGTGGGGCAGCACGTACTGATGAACTCCTACACGGAGCTTTTCCGCCGGCACGGCATCGTCACGGCGCAGGCGCTGCTGACAAAGCTGGATTTAGCCAATCGACTGAGCTACCTCAACGCCCGCAACACGCTGCTCACGCTGCTCGAACTGGGCGTGGTAACGATAATCAACGAGAACGACGTAGTGGCGATAGAGGAGCTGGAAGGCGCGCGCTTCGGCGACAACGATAACCTCTCCGGGATGGTTGCCAATCTGGTCGATGCCGACCTCCTTGTGATAATGAGCGATGTCGCCGGATTATATACCGCCGATCCGGTGCTGGATAAGAGCGCGAAGCTGATCCCTGTTGTGAAAGAGATCGATAAGGGCGTCGAGAAGATGGCGGGCGGGACGCGCGGGCGCGGCACCGGCGGGATGACCACCAAGATCCAGGCGGCCAAGCTGGCCACCGCCTCGGGGACGGCGGTCGTCATCGCCAACGGCAGCGAGCGGGATCTGCTGCTGAGGCTGGCGAGCGGCGAGTCCATCGGCACCATGTTCCTGCCCGCGACCGATAAGATCGAGAGCCGCAAGCGCTGGATACTCTCCGGCCTGGCGACCAAGGGCAAGCTCGTGGTCGACGGCGGCGCGGCAGCCGCACTCAGCAAGGGCAACAAGAGCCTGCTGCCCGCCGGCATCAGAGCGGAGGAAGGCAGCTTTAAGCGCGGGGCTGAGGTGCCTGTTACGACGGAATCCGGCGAGCGGATAGCTTGCGGCATCAGCAACTACTCCGCCGCCGATATCGAGAAGATAAAGGGCGCCCGCTCAGATAAGATCGAGGGCCTGCTGGGACACGGCTACGGCGACGAGGTCGTGCACAGAGATAATATTGTCGTTTTGTGATGCTAATGTAGAGGCAACCCACTGTGGTTGCCCGCGATAGGGCAGGCACGGGGGCCTGCCCCTACGTGATGACCGACATCTTTTTGCTCGGCGTGGTGTTCTTCACCTCGCCGAAAACATAGGGGGTGTTGAAGGTGTTCTTCACCTTCAACAACAATCGGTGGGCCGAGCCCACCCTACGGCCTTGACGGGTACGCCCGTAGGGGCGAAAAATTTTTCGCCCCTACACGTTGACCGAATACACAGGGGGTTGATCAATGAAAACCGATAGCACAGAGCTCATAAAAAAGACAACCGCCGCGAAAAAGGCGTCGAAGGTGCTGGCGCGCCTTTCAACCCAGACAAAGAACAAGGCGCTGCACAGCATAGCCGACGCGCTCATCGCAAAGCAGGACGAGATTGTTAAAGCCAACAGACTCGACTGCAGCGACGCGAAGAAATCCGGCATGGATGCGGCCATGCTTGATCGACTCATGCTGAACCCCGAACGCATCAAAGGAATGGCCAACGACGTGCGCACTGTGGCCGCACTGCCCGATCCGGTGGGCGAGGCCATCGAGGCGCGGGTGCTGCCCAACGGGCTGCGGCTGGAGAAACGCCGCGTGCCTCTCGGCGTCATCTGTACCATATACGAGAGCAGGCCTAACGTCACATCCGATATTGCATCGCTGTGCTTAAAGTCAGGCAACGCGGTTGTGCTGCGCGGCGGCAAGGAATCGCTGCGCTCCAACAGCATTCTTGCCAAGGTGATAAAAGAGGCGGCGCAGGCGGGCGGCGTGCCCGGCGACGCCATTCAGTTCATCGAGTCCACAGATCGCGCGCTGGTGAACCAGCTGCTCAAACTGAAGGGAACGATCGACCTGATTATCCCGCGCGGCGGCGAGGGCCTGGTATCGATGGTTAACGAGAACGCAACTATTCCAGTTCTCGCCAGCGGCGTCGGCGTGTGCCACATGTACGTTGACCCCACCGCCGATCTGAAGAAGGCGGCTGCCATAGCCTACAACGCCAAGGTGCAGCGCCCCACCGTGTGCAACGCGCTGGACTGCGTGCTCGTGCACAGCAAGGTGGCCGGGAAGTTCCTGCCCATGATGGCCAAAGAACTATCCAAGGCCAAAGTTGAGATGCACTGCGACAAGCGCGCGCTTGCGATACTATCCGATTTCAACTCCAAGCGAGCTGTTGCCTCCGACTGGGGCAAGGAGTTCCTGGCGCTGGTGCTGGCAGTCAAAGTTGTCGATTCCATCGACGAGGCCATAGAACATATCGAGGAGTACGGCTCCGGGCACTCGGAAGCGATTATCACCGAGGACTACTCGGCGGCGATGCGCTTCACCGAGGAGGTAGATGCGGCGTGCGTGTACGTCAACGCCAGCACGCGCTTCACCGACGGGGGGCAGTTCGGGCTCGGGGCGGAGGTGGGCATCTCAACGCAGAAGCTGCACGCGCGGGGGCCCATGGGGGTGCGGGAGCTGACGACATACAAGTGGATCATCCTCGGTAGCGGGCAGGTCCGTCCGTAGGGGCGTATCGCGATACGCCCTATCGCTCGACGTGGTGTTCTTCACCTTCAAACTGCATATAACTATCGTTAATCTGAGTTGGGGAGTCAAGAGGGAGCACCCTCTGGCGGGGGTTTGGGGGTGTCCCCCATCCCAAATAAAAATCCCCCATGATTGGGGGATAACAGGGGGTTGATTAGCACCTAATCAAAAGTCCCTGAGAGCTTGCATATCTCTCACACAACGCTACTTGCTATCAGGATGAGCCTTGGACTTCTTCTGAACCAGATTCCTTGCTTTCTCAATGATGTTCGAAGCAGTAAGCCCCTGCATTTCAAGCAATTCTTCCGGCTTCCCTGACGAGCAATAGCCGTCACTGATGGCCATTATGGTCATCGGAACAGGACAATACTCAACCACTATTTGAGCCACCCTGCTGCCCAGCCCGCCCTGCCTCAGATGTTCTTCCACTGTAAGGATGGCCCCTGTCTCTCTGGCAGCCTTGATTATCGCCTTGCCGTCCAGCGGCTTAATGGTATGCATATTCAGCACACACACGTTGATCTCTTCTTTAGCCAGTTCTTCGGCAGCCTGAAGCGCCCGCTCCACCATGAGGCCGGTGGCGATAATTGTTACATCTTTGCCTTCCCGCATCGTCACCGCCTTGCCCGCGACGAACTGATAGTTATCTCCATATAAAACCGCCGATTTCGGTCGCGGTAATCTTATGTAATACGGCCCGCAATCGGCCGCCGCCGCCCTGACCGCCTGAGCAGTCTCGATGGCATCAGCGGGCACTATGACGGTAAAGCCCGGCAGTGCGCACATGAGCGCCAGGTCCTCTATGGATTGATGCGAAGCGCCGTCCTCGCCCACAGTGATCCCAGCATGCGTGGCAACGATTTTCACATTCCGGTGCGGCTGGGCGATGGACCAGCGTACCTGATCGAAGCAGCGTGAGGAAGCGAATACGGCGAACGTGCTGGCGAAGGCCGTCTTGCCGGATGCGGCGAGGCCGGCGGCAATGCCCATCATGTTCTGCTCCGCAATGCCGCAATCGAAGAATCTCTTGGGGAACTCCTTGGCGAACATGAAAGTTTGAGTCGATTGAGAGAGATCGGCATCCAGGACAACGATATCCTTGTTCTCCTTGCCCAGCTCGACAAGGGTCTTACCATAAGCTTCACGCATAGAACTCTCGGCGCACATAATCACTCAAGCTCCTTCAGCGCCTTTGCCGCCTGCTCTTTGGTCGGAGGCTTGCCATGAAATTCGGCTTTGTTTTCCATGAAACTGACGCCCTTTCCCTTTACCGTATTTGCTATGATCACCGTAGGTTTGCCCTTGATCATTTTTGCTTCGTCGAGCGCGATAACCAGCTTATAAATGTCATGTCCATCGACGATAATGACTTGCCAGCCAAAAGCGCGCCATTTTTCATCCATAGGCTCCGTGTTCATGATATCGCTCGTACGACCGTCGAGCTGAATACCATTACGATCGATAATGGCTATTATATTGTCCAGCTTGAAATGGGCCGCGGACATAGCCGCCTCCCAGACCTGGCCCTCATCGCATTCGCCGTCACCGAGGAGAACATAAGTGTAGTATTTCTGGTTATCGAGGCGTGCCGCCAGGGCGCACCCGATGCCGAACGATAATCCCTGCCCCAGAGGCCCGGAGGACGTCTCCACCCCCGGAGTAACCATAACATCGCAATGGCCCTGCATCCTGCTGTTCGTTCTGCGCAGAGTCAAGAGCTCCTCAATCGGGAAATACCCGGCCTCGGCCAGGGCCGCATACAGCGCCGGCGCCGCATGCCCCTTGCTAAGAATAAAACGATCGCGATCCGGCCACAGAGGATTCTTGGGATCATGATGCAATACATGAAAATAGAGGACTGTGATGATATCAACCGCCGACAGCGAGCCGCCGGGATGGCCGCTGTTAGCCTCCGCGATCATTTTGATGATGTGTCGACGTATTAACTTCGCCTTGTCCTGCATCTCTTTTATCAATAACACTGGAATATATCCTTATAAACAATAATCGCTGTCTTCCACATATACGCCAAATGCAAAGACACTTCACACATATGGGAGCAGCACGATTATTATAGACATTTCATCCTTGACTTGTCCAGAGACCATCGTTCGTATTGATTTTAATCCTCATGTTCTTTACAATCTAACCGTGATCATCGATTTTCATACACACGTATTCCCGCCTCGAATGAGGGATGACCGCGAGCATTACATAGGCCGCGACCCGTTGTTCGCCCGCATCTATTCCAGCCTGAGGGCCAGAATAGCCGAGTGCGAGAACCTCATAGCCAAGATGGACGAGGAAGGCATTGACCGTGCGGTGGTGTTGAACGCCAACTGGAGCAGCCTGTGGCTCGTACAAGAAACGAACGACTACATACTCGAATCTATAGCGCGACACCCCAAACGCCTCGTTGGTTTCTGCTCGCTGCCGCCGACCTCGGATGATGAGAAGATCGCCGAACTTGAGCGCTGCATACGCGCAGGCGTCATGGGCATCGGCGAGATGCGGCCGGAATTACAGGGGCTGAATAAGGGCGATGAGCCAGTGCTCGACCCTATTGTGAAAATCGCGCTGAAACACAAGCTGATGCTTTGCATCCACGCCTCCGAGCCTGTCGGGCACGACTACCCCGGCAAATACACCTTCACGCCGGAGAAAATCTACAGGCTGATACTGCGCTACCCCGACCTCACGATCATCCTGGCGCATTGGGGCGGCGGCTTGCCGTTCTATGCCCTCATGCCGGAGGTCAAAGTAGCGATGAAAAATACCTACATCGATACCTCGGCATCGCCCTATCTTTACACACCCGAAATATTCACACATGTAAGCCAGATAATCGGAGCGGACAAGATACTCTTCGGCAGCGACTTCCCGCTGATGCCACCGAGCAAGGTGATTAAACAGATCGACGCTGTCAAACTGGACAGGAAGACGAAGGAACTTATCCTCCATGGCAATGCCGAAAGGTTGCTGTAAATGGAGACAATTCGGTCATTTATCGCCATCGAGCTGCCCGATGAAGTAAAGGAAACCGTCGCACTGATAATCAAGCGGCTGCGCCCGGCGCAATACCGCTACGTCAAATGGGTAGCCCCCGCAGGGATACACCTGACCATCAAATTCCTGGGAAACATCTACACGCGCCAGATACCG
>CAYGXY010000168.1:0-5223 GCA_964354045.1 uncultured Dehalococcoidales bacterium | reverse complement strand
CGCCGCAGTTCTTGCCCAGGTGGAAGAAATTCGGGGTGCCCCACAGGTTGCACCACTTCCATGTTGCCGGGTCGCCCGGGCCGTGCGGCGAGCCGCCCAGCACCGCCACCGCCTCTGGGCCGTGCCGCTTACGTATGTCGTCGAGCTGTGCTGCTATCTCATCCATGGCCTGATCCCAGCTGATGCGCTCCCATTTGCCCGCGCCCCTGGCGCCCGTTCTGCGCAGAGGGTGGTTCAGGCGCTGCGGATGGTGATGGTAGTCCACAGCGTGTGCCCCGCGCTCGCAGAGGCGGCGGTTCATATAGCTTTCGGGGTCGGGCTCGATCTTGACTACGCTTCCGCTTTCGACATGGGCTAGGAGATGGCAGCCGTTTCCGCATACTGGGCAACTGCCTTTTCGAATCTCGTTCTGGGCGACGCGTTCATCGCTCATAGCTAAATATTGTCCTTCCTTCGCATCTGCATAATCTCAATCATCACTCCGCCAACACTGTCGCTGTTGAGATAAGCGAACGCCAGGCCGATTTCGGGGTAGCTGAGACTGAATACAGGACGGATACCCTGCCCGGACAGCTTGGCTAGCGTCGCCCCGACGTCTTCTACGCGTATTCCAAGGTGATGCAGCCCCTCGCCTTTCTCCTTCAGGAAGTCGGTATACGGGGTATCGCCTTCTAAAGATTGTATCAATTCGATCTCAATACCTGGTTGGCGGGCGCGAGCCATTTTGATCTTGCAGTCTATCTTGCGGCCGTTATAGTTGGCCCCCTTCATCTCAAACTCGCTGATCTTGAAAGGCCCCCATCCGAACGTGCTACCGTAGTAGTCTATAGCTTTATCTATGGCTCGAACGACAATGCCGACCTGCGTGACCGGCGGCAGATCTGAGATGTTCCCTTTAATCTGCTCGGACATAAGCACCCCCCTCAAAAGACATTTGAATTTTACCATTTTTCTGTATATGTTATATACTGAGAACGTGGATCGATGCAGGTTATAGCTATTTTGAGATTAGCCTGTGAGGAGAGATAGATGAAAGCTGCCGTTTTGCATGGGCCGCGCGACATCCGGGTAGAGCAGGTTGGAAAGCCTGTAATTAAAGCCAACGAAGTCTTGGTTAAGGTTAAGGCCTGCGGGATATGCGGTACCGATCTTCGTGCCTACAGGACGGGCAAGTCTCGCAGCAGGATCCTTGGCCATGAGTTCAGCGGCGAGGTGGTTGAGGTCGGCTCGGACACTAATGGCGTCAGTGTAGGCGACGGGGTTGTCGGCACCGGTTTCATCCGTGATGGGGGTTCGCTCAGGGTGCCTGGGGAGGGGCTTGACGGGGCTTTCGCTGAATATGTGGTTGTTCCTAATCCTATGATGGGGCAGATGTTTTTCCGGGTCCCTGAAGGGCTCAGCTGGGAGTTGGCAGCAACTATCGAGCCGGTATCGGTGGCATGCTATTTCATTAATCATGCTGATTTACAGCCCAAGGACACCGTGGTAGTGCTTGGGGCGGGTATGATCGGCTTATGCTTAACTCAGGTGTGCAAGGCGCTGGGGATATCAAAGGTCATTGTCAGCGAGCCATCTCCATTGCGCCGTGCGATGGCCGCTGACCTGGGCGCCGATGTGGTGATCGATCCAACTGCGGTCGATCCTGTGGATGTAGTGGCGCGGGCTACTGACGGGAAAAAGGCCAAGGTAATCTTTGAGTGCTCCGGGAATCCAGCGGCATTTACGCAGGCCCCGTATCTGGCGCGCTTCGGCGGTATGGTTATGCAGATTGGTTTTCCCGAGCAGCAAGTTCAACTTAGTCCAGACCTTGTCGGCATGATGATTATGAGGAATATCACACTGCGTTACTGCGGCGGCCAGAAGTGGGATCAGGCAGTGGAGCTAATGGCAACGGGAAAGGTTAAGACCGAAAAGCTGATTACTAAGATTATTCCTCTGGATGCAGCTGATCTGGCCTTCGAGACCCAGCTCAAAGCTAATGATATAATTAAAGTGATAATAAAGCCTTGAGAGATAGATGGCTTGAGGTAATAAGAGATTATGTTTCAGTGGTCTACTATATTAGATGCAATTGCCGCCGGCAAGAAGAGGCCGGAGGATTACCCCGGCTATGCTCCCTGTGCTGACTCCTTGGAATTCCCCATACTGAAGTCATGGTCAGAGGGGAAAACTCTGGCTGATTTCCCCATTTCAGAGAAGTACCACAACAGCCGCGGCTATCTTTTCGGAGGCTATTTTGGTGTTCTGGCTGATATGACCTTCTGTCTCACGGTGATGACGGTCTTAAAGGGCGATGAGGGCTTCAGCACCAGCGACCTCCGCGTCACTTACTTCCGCCCTGTCTCCAAAGGTACACTGCATATCGAAGGGCGGGTGCTGCATCACAGCAGGAAATCGGTCCATGTAGAGGCGTTGTTCACTGATGAAGACGGGAAGCTAGTAGCAAAAGGCGATGGCATAATGTCAATTGTGCCAATGTCCTTGATATACCCCAAGAAAGAGTGAAGCGGTCTCCATTCGTATATATTAGTGAATTACCCTTTTTGTATAACCACGTTTTGTCTTAAAGGTAACTGTTATTTTATAGTTACTTTTATTAATCGTATTTTACTATTGAATCAAAAGCTGTTGATTAATGTCCATAATGCTGATATACTGCTATAATTTTTAAGGGGGTCAAATGAAGGCAGCTATAATCCACGGCCCGCGCGATATTCGTTTGGAATCGGTAGATATTCCCAGCATCGGAAACGGCGATGTCCTGGTTAAAGTTAAAGCCTGCGGCATCTGCGGCACCGACCTACATGCCTATCGTACCGGGATTGTGCCGTGCAGGATATTAGGTCATGAGTTCAGCGGCGAAGTAGTGGAGATCGGGAAGGATGTCAAGGGGCTGAAAAAAGGAGACAGGGTTCTAGGCACCGGTTACCAGATCGACAGCAAGGGTGTGGCTGTGCCCGGCGAGGGGCTCGACGGCGCCATGGCGGAATATGTGGCCGTGCCGAATCCGCTTGTGGGTGATTCATTCCTTCATATTCCTGAGAACATGAGCTGGGAGGAGGCGGCTACCGTGGAACCGACATCGATCGCCTGTTACGCTTTCGAGCAGGCGCACCTCAAACCGGAAGATATAGTGGTGATACTGGGGTCGGGGATGATTGGGCTGGGGCTGGTGCAGGTATGCAAATCATACGGCATCCCAAAGGTCATCGTCAGCGAGCCGGCAAAGGGGCGACGGGAGATGGCGGCCAAGGTCGGGGCTGATGTAGTTATCGACCCTTCTAAAGTTGATGCCGTCTCCGCCGTTATCGAGGCCACCGGCGGATGGAAGGCCAATGTTGTCTTTGAGTGCTCGGGCTCGCCGGTCGCTTTCACTCAGGCGCCGCGCATGCTGAAGTTCCTCGGCACCGTGATGCAGGTCGGGTTCTTTGAACAGGGTGTCGAGTTGAGCAGGGAGCTCATCAGCGAGGTTGTCATCTGGCACAACCTCACTATCAGGGGCTGCGGCGGGCAGAAATGGGATATGGCCACGGAGCTCATGCGGCAGGGTAAGATCAAAACTAAGGACATGATAACCTACAGGTATCCCCTCGATAACGTCAAAGAGGCTTTCGAGACCCAACTCCGTTCCAACGATGTGATAAAAGTGATGTTGAACATCGATAGCAAATAGAGCGTGACGACTACCGGTATATTCTTCCTTTTGTAATATGATTCTCATTGATTGCGATTGCAATACTGTGTACAATACATATAATTATGTTTTCAGATGCCTGTAGCAGATATTTGCTGCTATCGGATGTGTCGAAAATAGATAATAACTTTTAAGCGGAGGGATTAACCGGATGAAGTCTGATGTAATTAACGCTGATGAGGCTTTGAAAAGGTTGTCCGAGGGCAATAAAAGGTATGCCATCGGCAAATTTATACGTCCTCATCAGACATCTGTGCGCAGGGCTGAGTTGATAGACGGGCAGCATCCGTTCGCTATTGTGCTGGGTTGCTCCGATTCGAGGATACCGGTGGAGCTAGTTTTCGATCAGGGGGTTGGCGATCTTTTTGTTGTCAGGGTTGCGGGGAACATAGCTGATGATGTCGTGCTGGGGAGCATCGAGTACGCCGCCGCACACCTGCACGTGCCTCTGGCTGTTGTAATGGGGCATGACAGCTGCGGCGCCGTAGCTGCCACAGCTTCGGGTGGGGAGTTGGAGGGGCACCTGCCAGTCATAGCAGCAGCTATTCGTCCCGCTGTCGATAAGGTAAAATCCCAGCAGGGCGATGTGGTGAACAATGCGGCCAGGGCCAACGCTGTAATGGTTGCTGAGCAGCTGAAGGCCAGCAAGCCGGTGCTTTCGGAGCTGGTGAGATCCGGTAAATTAACGATAGTCGCTGCCTTTTACGATATTAGAAATGGCAAAGTAGAATTTATCTAACAGTATCAGATATATGCATTTCGATCTGCTTAGCAGGTAGTTAGTGTGCTTAAGGGGAAACAATTTTTACTTCATGTCTCGTAAATATCTTGACATCTATTGCAGCATCGACTATATTTATCTCCTTTCTTAGTGTTACCGGCGCAGCCCATAGAAGATATTAAGTATTCCCTTGAAGGATCTCTATTCTTGGAGTAGCTGTCAAATCAGATCGAAAAAATCATAGGAAAGGGGGAATATATGAAAGCAGGTATTTTTTTCACAGGTTCAGGTCCTCTTTTAATTTTAGCTTCTTATGATTCACTGACGGATCAAAATCTAATTAAGAAGCTAGCGGTTAAGGGCATCAAGAAGTTCATAGCTTACGAAGTTCCGCTAAACATGGCCAAGGAGAAATACGGAGCGCACTACAAAGTAGTAATAGGTGACCTTCAAGAGCAGGACGATCTGCGCGTGCTTGATTGGGATGGCCATCATGTCTTCTCCAGTTTTTCCATTAAAAACCTGGGAAAACCGATCTACTACGAGCCTTAGAATGAGTCCTGGTTGTATTTTTTATGGCGTGTCGCAGTAGGCGGCTATCGCTCTGTGCTCTTCGTATGTTGCTTCCGAGCGTAAGTTGTTGTAATATCCCCTGAGTAGTTATCCAGGTCAATGTCGATTTCCAGATTATTGAATGCGAACGTTGAACATACTATGAAAATTTCTATTTCCCTCGGCCAGATGAAAGTTCTCCGCGGCCAGCCCGAGGCTAACCTGGAGCGTGTGCAGGAGTGGACGCTTGAGGCGG
>CAYGXY010000167.1:0-4237 GCA_964354045.1 uncultured Dehalococcoidales bacterium | reverse complement strand
GTCTTCACCAACCCGTGTAGTCCGGACCTCTAGGTGTCCGGTCTCATTCATGGTCGCGGTGAATACTTCGCTGCCTACGGTCTTCTCGACCGGGATCGATTCGCCCGTAATGGGGGCCTGGTTTACACTGCTCGCACCTTTAGTGACGATCCCATCGACCGGAATCCGTTCTCCCGGCCTGATGACGACAATGTCGCCTGTCTGAACCTCTGCGGCCAGCATGGCAACTTCTTCGGTGCCGCGACGCACATTCGCCATCTTCGGAGCGAAATTCAACAGACTCCGGATATTTTTCTTTGTTTTGTCGAGCGTATAGGACTCGAATGCACCCACAACGGCCATGATAAATACGATAAGTGCCGCTGACAGAAACTGACCAACCGCCATCGTAGCGATAAGGGCAACGGTCACAAAAACGTTGACCGTGATTTTCCTATGGTACATGTCACGGAACCCCGAGACAAAGCGGGTGTATCCTCCAAAAAGAGTGGCTGCGAGGGCAATACCCCCGTTCACGTAGGTGATGTACGGTCCTGTCAGGAAGAACGAAAGGACCCAGCTGGTGATGATGAGAATAAGAACAATGATCGGTACAAGACCAAATACCAGAGCGTCCCAGTATACGGGTCTTTCTGTTTCTGTAGTATCCATGGATACGGTTACCTCAGTTCACTAATGGGGGATTTCTGGTCGTACTCAAAGGGTAACAACCAGCAATCTCATTGCACAGTTCACTTTTTAGACGGGGCCTTTTTCTTTTCCGCATCTGTATCGGGAGCTGCACCGCAGGTTTCCCCTGCACCACAGCAGCCGCCACTCTTGTCCATCGATTCCTTAATCGCCGAGAAAAATCCTTTCTTCTTCTTTTCTTCTGTCATGACAATTCACCTCAACTGTTTTCTTAGCATTCATAAATTCGATACCTTGCTTAGTGCAGACCGGTATTGAAGGGTGAGTAATAGAGAGGAGATTATGTGCACACCTCGCAGGTTACTGGTATCTCAATTTTCTGAATATCAAGAATTTTCATGATCTGGATAGCCCGATCTGACCTGATCTTATACCATATGTTGACGCCGTTCCTTCGTGATGCCAAAATCCCGGCCTCCTCGAGAATTTTCAGGTGTTGTGAAACCGTAGGCTGCGCTTTTCCAATGGCCGGCACGATTGCACATGCACATCGTTCGCCATCCATGAGACACTGGACAATTTTTATCCGCGTCTCATCGGCGAGGGCTTTTAACAATTTGATGTGCGCTTCCATGGTAAATATTGGTATATGCGAATATATGAATATAACTGAAGGGGATGAGACCCGTTGTTTTCAACCTTGGGATGGTAGGGCTTGGTGAAAAAATTCCCTTTTTGCATACAATTTAGTTTATACCCTGTTGCCTTCGGTCTTTTCCCGGATCCGTTTCAAATCATACCACCCTTTTCCCAGCACAATGAGACCGAACATGATGAAAATCCCGGAATGAATGCCGTAGACCCATGTTTCTGATGGAGAATTTCCAGAGAACAAACTCATCCAGAAGAACGGGCACACCAGACCGAAGACTGCGAGGCCTGCACCGACCTTCATCAGGCTTTTTATCTGTCGTTCGTTTGAGGACATGATCATGTACCGGAATAATTCAGGAACGTGAGGGTATCAGATGCTGCTTTCAGGGGGTACCTGCAAATCTAGTTCATTGTGTTTTTTTTGTCACCTGCTCATTTCGGAGCTGAATCCAGTACGTAGCGAAATACAGGAGACCGAACAGGATCACGATCCCTGAATGAACGGCATTGAACATGAGTTCGCTTCCCCGTGCTCCGGACAGGAACGAGAACCAGAAGATCGGACAGAATACCCCGATGAGCATGATGCCGTACCCGATCTTGATATTGTTTTTCAGGTAAATCTCCCGGTTCGGGAGCTGTTCCGGAGGTGTTCCCGTATCACCCCGCAGGAACCGGAGGATTTTTTTAAAAAGCATCGTGTAGGGGCAGCAGGAGATCAGGTAACCGATGAATCCGCGTATTTCCCCGGAGGGGGACAGGCAGGAAGCCGGGCACGGGTGCCCTACCGTATTATCGGATTGATCCTTCCTGATCCGCTTCATGTTCATTATTCAAAATTGGAACATCACTAAATTTATAGAGGATACTAATTCTGATTTAATATACTATGCAAAAACATAGTGATAGTATATGATGAAAGATCCCTCCTGTTATTTCTGCCCGGTGGAAGGCACGCTCGATGTGATCGGCGGCAAGTGGAAACCGCTGATCATCTGGTTCTTGCGAAAACGGGTGCTCCGTTTCAGCGAACTCCAGCGGTCAATTCCTGGCATTACGGACGTGATGCTGACAAAACAGTTGCGCGAACTCGAGCAGGACGGTGTTATCAAGAGAAAAGTGTACACCCAGGTCCCACCCAAGGTTGAATATTCACTCACACCGCTGGGGATGACGGTCATCCCGTTGCTCAATGCACTCTGCGATTGGGCGATCGAGCACATGAAGATCCCGATGATTGACGATGATGAAATTGTGGTGTGCGGACCGAAGAAGAAAAAGTGAGGGTGTTTTAGTCTCTGGTAATACCAATTTTTTTGATACGTTTTTGTTTTTCAGTCAATAATGCTCATTTAAGAATGCATCTTTTTGGGAGATATCCTTTCCAGTAAATTTTTACGGGAGAAAGAAATTCAATTAGGATATCCTGACCGGGCGGAAATACATTTGGTGATCGGTTGCGCCGGTTACCGAACGCTTCAGCGAGAGGTCGAGCGCGAACGAGTCACTGAGCGTTAGGCATGAGTACGATCAACAACGACGAACACGATGCGAAGCATGGGGTGAGGAGCGGGCCGGAGCAGCCGCTGGCGCCGGAGCAGCTCGACAAGCCAGGGGTGTCATCCTCTCAACAATACACCGCGGGAAAAAGCAAGGGAGAGTCTGTGAGCGGAGCGGAATGGAGGCGAGTGCCAGCGAGCCGGAGTGCAGCGGATACGAACAGTCTCGACCGATCTTCTTATCAGCAAAAGAACCCTGTGATATGCGTTGTGTCAGCCCTTCTATCGCTGCACATTCTCCAGAGAGGGGAGCTCATGGGTCACACGTGAGACAGCGGGAACGGTGGACACAAAGTAAGCCTCGGCATGTACTACAGGTATATTTATCAGTTTGATGAGCCAGAAACGCGTCCATGCCTTGATCTTTAATCTCGGTCAGGTTGGCGATCATGCTCATCCCGTATTTGGTGCGATATCGGGTATCCAACTGCTTCAACCGCTTACATGGCATTTTCTCACATTCATAACAGAAATGGGATGAATTATTCTGGATAGTTATACAGTTGCGGATAATGCACGACCGACAACTTTGAGCTTTGTTCGGATCGTCCCCCCAACATCCGGGGCATTTTTTCTTAGGGCGTTGAAAGGCCAAGCATAAGGCACAATTCATGCCACACGGAGCGATCAGTCCGGGCTTAAGTATAGGGGGGTCCATTCGAACCATACACCTTGTAGGGAGTATTTACTATAAGAATCTTACAAATTCCGCCATTTTGTGAATATCCAATTCTTTGCACGACAAATGTGAGAGATCCATCTTGATTTGATGACGTGGAACCTCCCTTGAAAAAAATGACCCTCATATTCGCGTTCTGACAAGGTTTCGGAGGTCCGGGTGGGATAAAATATGTGCCAAAATACAGCTCGATTTAAAGGCCCTTACAAGCCAATAGGTGAGGTGCAAATCTGCCGTATTTTGCCAAACAGGGCGATTTTGCAGGTATTCTCCACAGGAACAAAAAAAGGCGGTTTTACGAGGTTTTCCGGTATTGACCGGTATATCGGGAAGGGAAACGGAGGCTGAAATGGGCTTATTTGCCCTCAAAATACAGACTCTCATATTCCTGATGTCTTCGACGGAGAATAAATGAGGAGGGAGTTCTCATCTCACACCCCCCTCCCCGTAATAATTCCGACCACCTGCTGAGCTGTCACCGGGTCCACAACCCGGGCCAGCACCAGCGTGGCCATCCCTAGAACAAGGTCCAGATAAACCCCAAACAGGTGCTCTGCCATCATCGCTGCTGCGGGGGGCTCCGGTATGGTGAGCACGCTGTTCGGGAGCCAGATGGGCACGATCCAGAACGCACTATCACAAAAAACAGGACTCCCCCCCATGGCAGTGGGCAAGGTAATGGAAATAGCGACTCCCCTGGTCATGGGCTATGTCG
>CAYGXY010000166.1:0-6969 GCA_964354045.1 uncultured Dehalococcoidales bacterium | reverse complement strand
GCGGAAGAAAGAGGCGTTTTCCCAACATTCGATGGCAGCGAATACGGGATAAAAGGCGGCCCGAGGGTACGAAATGCGACACGCACGACTATCGCCCCGACAGGTACCTTGAGCATCATAGCCAACTGCTCAAGCGGAATCGAACCGCTGTTTGCGCTGAGCTACATACGCAACATACTGGATGGCGACGCATTAGTGGAGGTTAATCCCTACTTTGACGAGATAGCCCGCAAAGAAGCTTTCTACTCAGAGAAACTAATGAAAGATCTAGCCAGTAAAGGAAGCCTTCATGGCATTGACGGTATACCGCCAGCAATAGCCAAGGTGTTCGTCACCGCCCACGATATAAGCCCGGAATCGCATGTTAAGATGCAAGGCGCTTTTCAAAAATATACCGATAATGCAGTCTCAAAAACAATCAACTTCCCTCAGAGCGCCACCAAGGATAATATTTCGCAGGCGTATTTGATGGCATACAGTGAGGGGTGTAAGGGAATAACTATCTATAGAGATAAAAGCAAGGATAAGCAGGTCCTGAACGTATCGGGAAAACATAAGGACGAAGCCATAACTCGCGAGCCCAGAAAGCGGGCACGAGTGACTAACGGAGTTACCGAAAGGGTGGCTACCGGCTGCGGCAATATCTATGTGACCATCAATTCCGATGAACATGGCATATGCGAAGTATTTTCCAGCCTCGGCAAAGCAGGCGGCTGCGCTTCGGCGCAGCTAGAATCCACATGCAGGTTAATCTCCCTGGCATTGCGCTCAGGTATAGACGCCTCCGCCGTGGTCAAGCACATTCGCGGCATAAGATGCCCATCGATCGCCTGGGAGCAGGGGCACTCAATCCTCTCTTGTCCGGATGCTATAGCCAGCGTGCTCGGGAACAGAATAACCGGCCTCGACGGAGATAAGACTGCTATTGATAGTATACCCAAGAAAATTACTAATGCGGTTGATCCCACGCCCACAGTAAATATGGGAGGGCAGTGCCCTGATTGCGGAGGATTGTTAGTGTATCAGGAAGGATGCCAGATCTGTCACAGCTGCGGCTATACAAAATGCAGTTAGAAGGGAGGGGTGTATAATGCCTCGAGACGCATACATCATACTAGGTATGGCCGGTTTTTTCCTGGTAATGTTCGCTATTGCATTTTTAAGAGCCAATGTCGATGATAGAAAGATCGATGACGCGATTTCTCAGCGTAAAGACGTAAAAGGCTTTGGCTCTTTTCATATCGAAAGCAGCTCCCTGCGTATAGGCGGCTGGATTTGCCTTTTGATAGCAGTAGTATTATTCATAATGGGCGTCGTGTACCTAGCTATTCAATGAGGAGGAACTTTTGGCACAAAAGAATGATCGCTTCACAAGAGATAAGAACCAAACTTTAGAGCAACTCCAACAAAAGCTAGATACCCTGGACCAGCGCCTCGACGATATCGATACCACGGTCAGTGCTGTCGCCGAGCGGGCGATGTCACGTCCGATCAACCTGACATTGACCTGCCCCGGCTGCGGCAAAATTATTGAGATCGCCATTGTGGGCAATGGTAAAATGATCCGTCAACCATGATTGCGTGACATGAACGGAGACAATCCATCTCGATTATGGCTCTCCCAGGAGCGAGGCACAACCATCAAAGATTGGGGTGGAAAGCTACCAATCGCTTTGATATTCCCCAACACGTACCACGTAGGTATGTCCAGCCTCGGGTTTCAGACGATATACAATCTGCTCAATAGCTACAGTAATATAGTATGTGAACGTGTATTCCAAGATGGGAAAAACAGGAGCGTCGAATCAGGACGGCCTTTGGATGATTTTACAATCCTCGCGTTCTCCATCTCCAACGAGCTGGATTACTTTAACGCACTGGAGATACTGGCTTCAAGCTCCATACCTCTAGAATCAACCAGGCGAGGCCCTTCACATCCGATAATAATGGCAGGAGGACCTTGCATCACGGCAAATCCTGAGCCGCTGGCTTCATTTTTCGATGTGTTTGCCATCGGAGAAGGTGAAGTTGTTATCCCTAAACTCATCGATGTAATTACCGAAATGGCTGGAGACAATCGGGATACATTACTGAAAGAGCTATCTAAACTTAATGGGATGTATGTACCACAATTCTACGGCGGCGATACAGTAGCCAGGCAATGGTCACGCAACATAGATGATTTCGCTACAACCTCTAATATCCTGACCCCAAACACCGAATTCAGTAATATGTATCTTATCGAGATTGCACGCGGCTGCCCATGGGGCTGCCGCTTCTGCCTCGCCGGCTACCTGTTCAGACCGTTTCGTTTCCGCTCTGCAGCTAACCTGCTGAATCAGTGTAAACAGGGACTTGAGTTCACTAATAAGATCGGCCTTCTCGGGGCCTGTATCTCAGACCACCCACAGATCGATGAGCTGGTATCGCAACTGCGCAAGATGGGTGCCGGCATCTCTGTCAGCTCGCTCCGCGTGAAACCGATATCGACCATAGTCCTGCAAGCGTTAAAGGAAAGCGGAACCAAGAATCTGACACTTGCACCGGAAGCCGGCTCTGAAAAGCTACGCCGCATAATAAACAAGGGCGTGAGCAGGGAAGATATAATTTCAGCTGCGAGTAAAATTACCGATACCGGTTTTCGTCAGTTGAAGCTGTATTTCATGATCGGACTGCCCACGGAGACGGAGGATGACATAGAGGAAATCATTGAATTGGCCTTCGAAATAAAAGAATTGACAGAGCGCAGGCGTTCAGGATGCCATCTCGTTCTAACACTTGAGCCATTCGTGCCAAAAGCGGGGACACCTTTCCAGTGGCTACCCATGGCCAGCCAGAAAATACTTCGCAAGCGTCTTTCGTATCTAAAACAACGGCTGGAGAAAAGAGGAATAGAGGTACGCTCGGAGAGTGTCTCATGGGCTGCCGTCCAGGGCGTGCTCTCGCGCGGAGACAGCAGGCTGGCCCCGGCGCTGACCAAGGTGGCGGAGAACAGGTCTCTTTCCACGTGGCGCCAGGCATTAGCGGAGTGCTCCCTTGATGCCGACTCCTACATCGGCAGGAAGATACCGTTAAAGGAACGTTTACCGTGGAGTTACATCGATTCCAGTGTTAAGAACGATTATCTGGAGACGGAGCTCGACAGGGCGGGTTGTGATAAAGTGACCCCTCCCTGCCCCATTGCTACCGAGTGCCACAGATGCGGGGTCTGCTGACATGGATATTGCCCGGAATATAGAGGAGGTAAGAGGACGTATCGCTCACGCAGCAGCCAGGGCGGGCCGATCTCCCGGTGAGGTCACGATAATCGCGGTCACCAAATATGTAGATGAGTCGGCTATACAGCAAGCTGTTGAGGCCGGCATCGAGCACTTCGGAGAAAACCGCATACAGGAGGCTCAACGCAAGATTTTACGATTGCCCGGCTCCGGGTTATGCCCTACATGGCATATGATCGGACACTTGCAACGCAATAAAATCCAGACAGCTTTAAAAATTTTTGATATAATTCATAGTATTGATTCGACTCGATTGGCGCAGTCGATAAGCGCGCAGGCGGAGAGAGTTGTTCCCGTCCTGCTGCAGGTCAATGTGGCCAGAGAGCAGACAAAGGGAGGATTTCAAAGGAACGAATTACAGGAGGCAGTAGCGGAGGTTTCCAGGCTGCCGAACCTATCGATCAAAGGGCTTATGACTATCGCTCCAATGGTCGATAAACCTGAGGAGGTCCGTCCTGTGTTCAGGGAACTGCGCGAGTTGCGTGACTCCCTAGGAATGGAACACCTCTCGATGGGAATGAGCAACGACTTTGAAATCGCTGTAGAGGAGGGAGCCACAATGGTACGGCTGGGCCGTGTCATATTCGGTGAACGCCGATAAATTAGTTACTCGATTTGAAAGGGGGACTTAAGAATGGATGCATCGCAAAGGAATCTTTTATTACAACTGGGACGTGTAACCTCTCCCGAAACATTTATATGGGACGTAGAGGCCATTGGTGAAGTGTCCGTCAAAACACAGCGTTTAGGCGCATCCTTCCTCGGCGGAGGAGGGGCTACTTTCCTCACCATATCGTTAAGCAAAACAAAGCTCAATGACTTAATTGAAGCTGTAAATAAACATATTAAAAGATTGAAGAAGGGCGCTGAAGATGATGTGGTAATCCTCTTATCGGGAACCATCAAAAGCACGTCGGAAGAGATAAAATTCAGCGATGTCAGATGTACAAAGCAGATATCGTTAAAGGGCAAATCCCCGGAGAAGGTTAAAGAATTGATGGTAGAAGCTATGGCGGAGGCCGCGTGAAAATAACTATCATAGGTGGAGGCGCCATGGGGGAAGCGATGATCCGCGGCATCCTGGCCAGAGGATCGCTTTCCCCTCGTTACATCTGCGTATGCGATATTGATAACTCCCGTCTGGCAACCCTTAAGAAAGCTTACAATATTAAACCTGACAAAAAATACGAATCGGCGCTTAAAGACGCGGACCTCGTGGTTCTTGCCGTGAAACCGCAGAACCTGCCAGGACTGCTGCCAGACCTCAAAGGAACAGTCAAGAAAGGCCAACTGGTACTCTCCATCATTGCCGGAGCAAAGATCGACACTATTGCCAGAGGCCTCGACCACCAACAAATAGTAAGAGCCATGCCAAACACGCCGGCGCAGATCGGGGTCGGCATAACCGCATGGACCGCCTCGGAGAAAGTAACTTCAAAACAGAAGAAGCTGGCGCAGACTACCCTCGACGCCCTGGGCGAAGAGATATATGTAGCTGATGAGCGATACATAGATATGGCCACCGCCGTAAGCGGCAGCGGCCCGGCATACGTCTTTTACATGATCGAAGGGCTCATCGATGCCGCTGTGCACATTGGGCTGCCCCGCGAAACAGCCAGCGAACTGGTACTGGAAACAGTGCTGGGGGCCGCCCTGCTGGCTAAACAAACACCGAAGTCACCTCAGGAGTTGAGGAAGCAGGTGACTTCCCCGGGGGGCACTACAGCGGCCGGCATCGCTGTGCTGGAAAGCGGCAAGTTCAAGGAGCTTCTCGCTGAGACCGTCGCCGCCGCCCACAAACGGGCGAAGGAACTGGGCGGCAAGTAACTAACAATCCCCTCCATTAGCCCCATCCTAAATAATTCTACTTTTTCGACTATACAGCGCATTCAATTGAAATCCTTGATATAATTACCTGTATGAATGACAGCCAACTGGCGGCTGATGTAAAACAGCTGAGAGACAGCCTTGG
Source organism: uncultured Dehalococcoidales bacterium (assembly GCA_964354045.1). Lineage (GTDB taxonomy): Bacteria > Chloroflexota > Dehalococcoidia > E44-bin15 > E44-bin15 > JAYEHL01. Next base: position 1,719 of record CAYGXY010000166.1, on the reverse strand, counting down.
AAAGCTGCTGGAGCCATCGATCGCCCCGGTTTTAATCATCGTGAGCGGCCTGCCCGGCAGCGGCAAGTCCTACTTCAGCCGGCGGCTGGCTGAGCGCCTGCCACTCCCCATAATCGAGTCCGACGCTATGAGACAGATACTTTCACAAAAGCCGACATACAGCCCCGGTGAGAGCGAGCGATTGTTCCGTGCCTGCCATATGCTGATCGGCGACCTGCTGCGCAGGGGCATATCCGTAATTTTCGATGCCACCAACCTGATCGAGCGCAATCGCGAGGAGCTCTATCGCATCGCCGATACCGCAGAAGCGAAACTCATTATAGTACGATTAGAGGCGCCTCCGGAGCTGGTGCGGCAACGCATGGCACGCCGACAGACAGGAATTGATCCGGATGACAAATCAGAAGCCAACTGGCAGGTCTACCAGCGGATGACTGCCACAGCTCAGAAAATACGCCGAAATCACTTCGCAGTGGACACATCAAAGGATATCGCCCCGGCGATCGAGAAAATCGTGCGGGAAGCGAGACGATAGAAAAAGAAAGGAGACTCTGACAAAGAAGCGCAGTCGATCCCCGATTCACCCACACCTAGCCTCTCCCCTCAAGGGAGAGGAAATTTAGTAGAGAGGTGCAGGAGAGTTTCTCCTGCCGAGGGCACTGGGGGTGTCCCCCAGATTTTTTAAATTCCCCCAAAGAGTGGGGGATACAGGGGGTTGATAAGCACTTAAGCAGAGCTTCCTTGATAGGAAGGTATATATGAAAGTAACAGCTGTAACCGGTGACATCGTAAAAGTCTCATCGGATGCAATCATCGTTAATCTTTTCGAAGGCACAAAGCAACCGGGCGGGGCTACCGCCGCGGTGGATAAAGCCCTGGGCGGGGCTGTTGCAAAGCTGATCAAAGGCGGCGAGATAAAGGGCAAGCAGGGCGAGATGACCATGATCTACACCATGGGCAAGATCAAACCTGCGAAGGTCCTAGTTATCGGCCTTGGGAAAAAGAACGACTTGAACCCTAACGTGATCCGCAATGTCATCGCCGAGGCCTGCCGCTACCTCAGGAAAGCCACTGTAAAGGAGGTAGCCACCATCCTCCACGGCGCCGGAGCCGGGGGCATCGATGCCGAAAAATCGGCACAGGCCATAACGGAAGGAGCCATGCTCGGGCTGTACACCTTCCGCAGGCACAAATCAAAAAAGGACGAGAACGGCGACATCGACAAGATGCTTATAGTGACCCCTGACAAACAGGGGCTTCCTAAATTGAAGAAAGGCTGTGAGAAAGGCCGCATACTGTCCGAGGCCACCATCCTGGCGCGCGACCTCGACAACGAGCCGGGCAACTACATGACGCCGACCGACCTGGCCAATGCAGCCAAGAAAGTCGCCGCAGACTTCGGGCTGGAATGCCAGATATTCGAAAAGAAAGACCTAGAAAAGATGAAAATGGGAGGCTTCCTCGGCGTGGCGTGCGGCAGCGCGCAGCCGCCCAAGCTGATCGTGCTCAAATACCAGGGCGACAAGCGCTCCAAGCACACAATCGGCCTCGTAGGCAAGGGACTGACATTCGATTCGGGCGGCATCTCCATCAAGCCGTCCGAGGGCATGGGCGACATGAAGGGCGATATGTCCGGCGGGGCGGCGGTGCTGGGAGCCATGCGCGCCATCGCCCAGCTCCAGCCCAAGATCAACGTCACCGGCCTGGTGCCGGCCACAG
>CAYGXY010000165.1:0-2876 GCA_964354045.1 uncultured Dehalococcoidales bacterium | reverse complement strand
AAAACCGAGAAGCTGGGCATGGTCTTCAACAGGGTTTATGGGAACCAAGACGTCCTGAAGAAAGCCGCCGCAGAGATCGGCATTGAGGTCTTCGGCTTCATCCCCCAGGACGAGAAGGTAGCCTACTACGACCTGATGGGCAAATCGCTTCTGGGCCTCCCAGACTCCCCCGCCCTGAAGGCGGCTCGCGAGATCGTATCCAAGCGCATCTTCCCGGAACGCTTCAAATAACTCCCCTTATCTTCATATTCGAACGATATTTGAGCACATGTTCCCCATTTACTATTTGTATCTGCCTCAATTTACAGAATCCCCCAAAGTATTGGGGAACAAGAGAGCTGGACAATAAATCACCCCGCCGTCGACATTTAGAGGTAATCACCCTCACCTGGCCTCTCCCCTCAAGATAGAGGAATTTTAAAAGAGAGGTGCCCTTCCGCGGAAGGACCGGGGTTTTAGGGGTGTCCCCCATCTTTTTTCTCTTCCCCCATGACTGGGGGATAAAGGGGGTTGACTAAAATCGATTGTCTTCTCCTTTACTAAATGTGGTACAATCTTACAAACCTTAGAGGAGAAACTGTATGCCTAACGGATATGAAATCAACGAAATGGCCAAAGAAGAATCCTGGCGCATGTTCCGCATCATGGGGGAGCTGGTGGAGGGTTTCGACAGGCTTTCCGGTATAGAGCCGGCCGTGAGCATCTACGGCTCGGCGCGGGTGAAGGCGGATGACGAGATATACAAAAACGCAGAGGAAATCGCCTACAGGCTGGGCAAAATGGGGTTTTCCATCATCACCGGCGGCGGACCCGGCGTGATGGAAGCAGCCAATAAAGGAGCGACGAGAGCAGGGGTAAATTCTATAGGACTTAACATCATCCTGCCGGAACAGCAGGCACTTAATACTTTCACAACAAAGACATTGAGCTTCAATCATTTCTTCGTGCGCAAGGTCATGCTGGTGAAATATGCCACGGCGTTCGTAATAATGCCCGGCGGACTGGGCACGCTGGATGAACTGACAGAAATACTCACCCTGATACAGACACACAAGATCAAGCCGTTCCCGGTAGTACTTTTTAATTCCATGTACTGGGAAGGCTTTCTAAACTGGCTGGAAAACACCGTTCTGCTGAAGGGGTTCATAAGCGAGAAGGACTTCAATCTGCTCCGCGTCAGCGACAAACCGGAAGAGGTGGCACAGACGGTTCAGAACTGGTATCTCAAGCAGGAGATCATGGGCAGAAAAGCCCTGGCACGGTTGTCGTAGCAGTATTTAGCAGCAAAATCCTGAGTTAATCGAGGATAACCTCCTCCTTGTACTGCGGCACCGAGACATTCCACCCCAGTTTGTCCTTAAGGTAATCTGCAAATCCGGTGGAAACCTCCTCCTCCCCATGCACAACAAATACCCCCCTCGGCTGATTCTTGATAGCGGATAACCAGTGGAAGAGCTCATTCTTATCCGCATGTGCCGAGAAGCCGTTCATCTGGACGATTTTAGCCTTCACTTTATATTTCTTGCCCAGGATTCGAACTGTCGTTGCGCCGTCGACGATCTGCCGTCCCAGCGTTCCAACCGCCTGATAGCCGACAAATAGAATCGTGCTCTCAGGCCGCGAGATATTGCTCACCAGGTGGTGCTTGATCCTGCCGCCGTTGCACATGCCCGAGCCGGCGATTATCATGATGCTGCCGGATATCTGGTTTATAGCCTTTGATTCATCCGTAGTGCTGACCCTGGTGAGTCCCGGGAAACTGAAGGGCGATTTCCCGCTCCTGATGATAGCCTTCGCCTCTTTATCGAAAAGCTCCAGGTGCCCCTCGAAGATTTCCGTTATGCTCACGGCCATCGGGCTGTCAAAGAAGACCATTATGTGCGGTATACGATTGGCCGCCAGAAGCTCGTTCATGTAATAGAGTATCTCCTGCGACCTCTCCAGCGCAAAGCTGGGAACTACAATGTTCCCCCCGGCTTTAACTGTCGAATTAATTACCTCGGCGAGCTCATCGGCGATCTTATCCCCGTCCTCGTGCAGCCTATCGCCGTACGTTGATTCGACGATGATATAGTCCGCTTCTTTGAACAGCGTGGGGTCCCTCAATATCGGCCTGTTGCGGCGGCCCACGTCGCCTGAGAACAGAATCTTCCTGCTCTCGCCGTTCCGGTCGATTTTGAACATCAAATTTGACGAGCCCAGGACATGGCCCGCATCGTGGAAAACGGCTTCAAATCCATCGGCAAGGCGCAGTGTTTTCCCATAAGGCACCGGGGAGAACAGAGGGTAGCAGGCCTCGGCATCCTTCACTGTATATAGAGGCACCTCAGGATGTGCCCCCTTGCGGCCCTCTTTCTCATGTCTTTTCTTCTTGAACTGAGCGTCTTCTTCCTGCAGTCGCGCGGAATCGGTGAGCATTATCTTGGCAATATCCGCGGTGGCATCAGTGCAGTATATGCGCCCGCGGAAGCCCTCTCGCACCAGCTTGGGCAAGAGCCCGCAGTGGTCGATGTGGGCGTGGGTCAGCAGAACCGCATCCAGCGTATCGGGCGGGATGGGAAATGGATCCCAGTTCCTGTCCTTTAGAAAACGCTCCTGGTACAATCCGCAATCGATGAGGAATTTATTGCCGTTGGCCTCAAGATAGTACCGCGAGCCGGTAACGTTGCGCGCTGCGCCGTAGAACCCCAGTTTTATCTGCACTCTTTACTACTCCAGTCTGTTCAATTTCGATGGTTCCAAGTCCTTCTTGGATTGTAATTTAAATACTATTCGCTGGCAAGTTAATATTGATGGGAGACCCTCACCCTGACCCTCTCCCTCGTAGAGGGAGAGGGAAGAGAAAAGTAGACGAACTCCCCCTATTCCCCCTCTTC
>CAYGXY010000164.1:0-3564 GCA_964354045.1 uncultured Dehalococcoidales bacterium | reverse complement strand
GTGGTACTTTTCTGAAATGGGGAACTCCGCCATAATCCTGCCATGCGACCATGACTTCAGTATGGGAAATTCCAAGTAGTCAGCACAGGGAGCATAGCCGGGGTAATCCTCCGGGCTTTTCTTGCCGCTGGCGACTGCGTCTAATATAGTTGACCACTGAAACATATGCCGATCCTTAGAGATATCTGCTTATATCATATCAGTTTTAAGGCTGACCGTGCGAGGAAAATAAAAAAGTATAGCGATTATCGTCAAATGAGCTAAACCAGCAGCCCATCCACAATCCCGCCAACGTACCTGGCAATAGCCGGAGATGCGGTGAGCCCTGGCGATTCGATACCAATGAGATTAATGAACCCCGGCAGCCCGCGATCGCCCTCCTCGCGGATCACGAAATCGCGGATATCATCCCCCGGCCCCTGCAGCTTGGGCCTGACCCCCGCCATCTCCGGCGCGAGGTCATCGTACTCAATGAACGGCAGGAACGGTTTGACTGATTCGTAAAAAAGCCGCTGGTTGCGATCGTCAATGGCGTAATCGACTTTATCGACATATTCGACGCTGGGCCCCAGCAGCATCCGTCCGTCCATATCCAGCGTGGCGTGAATGCCGACGCCGGTGACCTTTGGCAACGGCACCGGGTAGATTAGATGACGTATATGCTTGGACTTTCCGCCGCTTACGTTGAAGTATTCACCTTTGCAATAATGGAGACGATATCCCGCAGCGTCGAGGTTAATGCCGGCCATACCCGCGACCCGATCGCAGTTAAGCCCGGCGCAGTTTATCACTATCGTCGACATTATCGAGAATCGACCCGAGCCGTCTTTCACCGATACCCGGTAGCTATCGTTCAACCGCTCGACGCCGATGACCTCGGTATTGAAAGCGATGTGTGCGTTTTCATGCTGCGCTTTCGACAGGTAATACCGCATCAGCGCGTGTGCATCTACGATACCCGTCATTGGAGAAAGCAACGCAGCCACACCCTCCACCTCCGGCTCAAGCGACTTCAATTGTAACCTCGATATTATGCGCAACCCCTCGGCGCCGTTGCGCTCGCCTTTCTTCAACAGTGAGGTTAACTGTTCAACTTCTTCATCGCTCGTGGCCACTATCAGCTTTCCCATTCGGCGATAGCCGACGCCGCAACGCTGGCACAGCTCATACAACATGCGATTTCCCTCGACGCACAGCCCGGCCTTGAGGGTATCTTTCGGATAGTAGATCCCGGCATGGATAACGCCGCTGTTCCTGCTGCTCGTATCACGCCCAAACGTCTCGTTCTTCTCAAGAACGTACACGCTCCTGTTCTGGCCAGCGACTTGCGCAGCTATGGCCAGCCCGACGACGCCAGCCCCGATTATTGTTATATCTACTTTATCCGACACGGCTTTCAACAACCACAAATCATAAAAATTTACCCGGCATTTATAAAATTCACCTGCAAATATATTGACACAGCTTATCCACTCATGATATATAGATTAAATATTTTTGCCTAGAGGGGAGATATATGATTGCTGCAGGTATCGTTATAGCGCTTCTGGTTGTGTCGGTGATCGCGATCAGACTGGTGGCGAAATCATTATATCGGGAGAAGAGTATAACCCGCTCTCCTCATGTCTAAGATTATCTCCGTGCCAATTCTGTTCCTAAGTTTAGCAAGAACAACCACATCATCCCTCTTTTGCTATAATCAATATTAGTTATCAGGCATCGAACAAGAACCTGGGAAATAATTTGGCATTCAACGAATCTCCTGAAAATAAATAAGGCCACGTAACGTGGCCTTACTCATTTGTTATACCCGATGATCGTCTTACTTGCCGATACGAAATACCTTGGTTGCACAGCTAGGACATGAACCACGTGTCGCCGGCCGACCGTTCTTCATCTTGATCTGCATAGGATTCTTGATCTCCACCTTTTTCCTGCACTTCATACAATAAGCCTGCATTGAGTCCCTCCTCTAACTGTATTTGGCAAGAGATTAGCAGTAAAACAGGAGTAAGTCAATAGGTATTGCATCGAAAATTATCAATTGGTATATATAAATGAAAATATAGCGGTTTAAGTTTATATGATCTAGCTAACATAAAGCATCAATTAGAAGTTTTCTTTCCTTTGTGATTTAAGTCATAGTTGTTATAGCGCATGTCGTTTATAATATCGGAGATTGTGAAGTGAGGTGCATGAAATGAGACAGAAGTGTCCCGGACAGGATTTCAGGAATCTGCGGGCGCAGCTTTACAAATGCCCTGCTTGCGGCGCTGAGGTTGAGATATTTTCTAACGAGACCAAAGTGAAATGCCATCAGTGCGGTAAAACAGTGTACAAGGAGAAGCTCCCGTCGTGTATAGAATGGTGCGCATCAGCGCGGGAGTGTTTGGGAGAGGAAAGATGGAAGCAGTTAGGAAGATAGTCAAGATAAACGATGAGAAGTGCGATGGCTGCGGCCTGTGCGCGGAAGCATGCGCCGAGGGTGCCATTCAAATGATCGATGGGAAGGCCAAACTGGTCAACGAATCTCATTGCGATGGGCTCGGCGCCTGTATAGGGGAGTGCTCACAGGGCGCTATTACGCTGGAAGAGAAACGCGCGGAGCCATACGATGACAGGGCTGCGCATCATCATCAATCACATAAGGAGATCGCTGAGACAACGAAGTGCAACTGTCCTTCCATGCAGATTGCGCAGTTTGACAGGAAAGCCGATGCTGCAGATAGATGCGACCATAGCCAATCTATGCTCGGTCACTGGCCGGTTCAGCTGGTCCTGGTCCCGCCCGATGCTCCGTTTTTAAAAGGGGCAGAACTGCTTCTAGTAGCGGATTGCGTGCCTTTCGCCTATGCGGATTTCCATCGCGATTTTCTAAGCGGGAAATCCGTGCTTGTGGCCTGTCCCAAACTCGATGATGCTCAGGCTCATCTGGACAAGCTGGCTCTGATATTACGCAGATCAACAATCAAAAGCATCACAGTAGCCCGTATGGAGGTTCCCTGCTGCTCGGGATTGACTGCTATAGCAAGGCAGGCTCTAGAACTCAGCCAAAAAGACATCCCGTTGAAGGAAATTGTTATCGGTATCAAAGGGGACATAAAAGGAGGTTGATTTCTGAGAGGAAGAATTGCCTTAAATCTTTTTCCTGAGCACGCTCGATGTATATGCGTTCATCGCGTCATGCTCTCTAGGTGATCCGTACATCACATAGGATCGGCTCATAGATTTGCAATACGAGCATGGCGCTTTTTTATCTTGTGAGATGCCCGTAAGACTATATAACTTATTTCCGCACTCTCCGCAATAAACAACTACAGTTTTGCTCAATTAATTATTCCGTTCTTATTAAATATTAAATGCATTTGATAATGTCATGAAAATATTTAGATAGTATACAGAATAGTACCATGCCATGTCAATGCAGGTTTTTTATAGTATTTTGTTTTATCTTCTAATGGCGGATGAAATAATGCCCAGTACCCAGTGTAACCATCGAGATACTGAAGATTATTCTATTACAGAAATTGAAACAAAAAGCGGGAACGAAGATATTTCGTCCCC
>CAYGXY010000163.1:0-3106 GCA_964354045.1 uncultured Dehalococcoidales bacterium | reverse complement strand
ATTTCGAGGAGATGCGGGGCGAGTTCACACTGGTCATCGAAGGCAAGATGAAGGGCGAGGTGAAATCCGCTTCTTCGGTCGAGAAAGATCTGCGTCGGTTGCGCAAGGAGGGCGTCTCGGCCAAGGACGCCGTGGCGCAGGCGGTCAAGTCGTCCGGCCTGTCGAAGAAAGCGGTTTATCAGATGTGGCTCGATCTCAAGAAATAAGGGAACGGCACGCTGTGCTCCTATGCGGTCGAGGGATTTTTTACCCTCACCTGCCTGAAAATCGCACCTTAAATTGTCATCCTCCGGGCAAACCGGATGGTTCGGGCATCGATTTTGTGTAGGGGCAACCTTTGTGGTTGCCCATTAGCGGGCACGGCGCGCCATGCCCCTACGCGGTCGAGGGGTTTTCACCCTCACCTAGCCTCTCCCCTCAAGGGAGAGGGAATTTGACGGAGGTGCAGGAGGTTTCTCCTGCCGGGGGAACTGGGGGTGACCCCCAGCTTTTTAAAATTCCCCCATGAGTGGGGGATACAGGGGGTTGAGGATCGTCCTCTGGATTGCCTGATCAAGTCAGGCAATGACGGCTAGGATCGAGATATACGATAGTATGAGAGAGAAGATATTTATCGGTGTGGCCTGGCCCTATGCCAACGGGCCGCTGCACCTGGGACATATTGCAGGGGCATATCTGCCGGCGGACGTTTTCGCGCGCTATCATCGATTAAAGGGCAACGATGTGCTCATGGTCTCCGGTTCAGACCAGCACGGCACCCCGATAACGGTACGTGCTGAGCAGGAGGGCGTTACGCCGGCGGAGGTAGCTGAGCGCTATCATCAGGATTTCCTCGAATCCTGGCGCAAGATGGGCATCTCGTTCGATCTGTTCACCCGCACTGGCACCGAGAATCATTATCGTGTCGCGCAAAAGGCGTTCACCGACCTTAAAGAAAAGGGTTATATCTACCTCGACACCATGACGATGTTGTACTGCGCTAAATGCAGCCGCTTCCTGCCGGATCGCTATGTGAACGGCATTTGTCCCTACTGCAAGGCTGCGACTCGTGGGGACCAGTGCGACGGCTGCGGCAAGCCACTGACGCCGCTGGAGCTGATCGATCCGAAATGCAAACATTGTAAGACTACTCCTGAGGCGAAGGATACTGAGCATTTCTTCCTCAAGCTGAGCGCGTTCGGCGATGCGCTTACGAAATGGGTCGAGAAACAGACACACTGGAAGCTTAGCGTCAGGAATTTCACCCTGGGGTTCCTCAAGGAAGGGCTCAATGATCGCGCCATTACGCGGGATATAGAGTGGGGCATACCGGTTCCCGAGCCCGGCTTCGACAACAAGCGGCTCTACGTGTGGTTCGAGGCGGTGATCGGCTACCTCTCTGCCAGCATGGAGTGGGCCGAGCGCTCAGGCGACAAAGACGCGTGGAAAAGGTTCTGGCAGGGCGATGTCAAGTCGTACTATTTCGTCGGCAAGGATAACATCCCTTTCCATACCATCATCTGGCCGGCCATGCTCATGGGGCACGGCGATCTGAACCTGCCCTACGATGTGCCCGCCAACGAATTCCTCACCATCAAGGGCAGCCGGCTTTCCACCAGCCACAACTGGGCGGTATGGCTCCCCGATTATCTGGAGCGCTACGATCCCGATCCGCTGCGCTATTTTCTTTCGATAAACATGCCGGAGGACGGCGATACCGATTTCTCGTGGCAGGAGTTCGTGCGCCGCAACAACGACGAGCTGGTGGCGACCTACGGCAATCTCGTCAACCGCGTGCTAACCATCACCTTCCGCAATTTCGATGGCAAGGTGCCAAGCCCCGGCAAGCTCGATGAGCGCAGCACGGCGCTGTTGGAGAAAGCGCGTCAAACATTCAATGATGTCGATGAAATGATCGGAAAGTGCCATTTCAGGGAGACCATGCGGGCGGTGATGAGCCTGTCGCAGGATACCAACCGCTATCTCGATGAAAAGGCCCCGTGGAAGACGATTAAGGAAAATCGCGAGGATGCGGCCACCGCGCTGCATGTGGCCCTCTCGGTCATCTCACATCTCAAGACGATGCTGAGCCCGTTCCTGCCGTTCACCTGTGCCAGGCTGCATAAGTACCTTGGGCTGCCAGGCTCCATCGAGGATGCCGGCTGGTCCGTGGCGAAGATCGTGCCCGGCCAGCAGCTGGTCAAGCCGGAGCATCTCTTTGTTAAGCTCGATGATTCGGTCGTCGAAAAAGAGGATGCGAAGCTGGAGGGCGGGCGTGCTGCTTGATTCCCACACGCACATCGACATGCGTGAGTTCGACGCCGACCGCGATCGTGTATTGCAGCGGGCGCGCGAGGCCGGTGTCGCCGCGGTTATAGATATCGGCATCGACATTGCTTCCAGTGAGGCGGCGATTGCGCTGGCCGAAAAGCACGGCGATGTTTTCGCTACGGTCGGTATCCACCCGCACGATGCGTCGAAGGTGACTGACGCTGCTATCGGCCGTCTCGAAGTACTGGCGCGGCATCCAAAGGTCGTCGCAATAGGCGAGACCGGGCTGGATTTCTACCGCAATCGCTCGTCGAAGGAGTCGCAGGTCGAGGCTTTCAAATGCCATCTCGAACTCGCGTCGAAATCAGGGTTGCCGGTGGTCATCCACAGCCGAAACGCGAACGACGAGGTTTTTAAAATACTCAGTGAGTGGGTCGCTGGGAGGAAAAGCGAGGATCGTCCCGTCGGCGTGCTGCACTGTTTCAGCGGCGATGCCAAGCTTGGCAAAAAATATAACGATATGGGCTTTCTGATAGCGTTCGACGGCCCGGTGACGTATCCCAAGTCGTCAGCGGCAGCCGTCGCCAAGGAGATAGCACTCGATAAAATGTTAATTGAGACGGATTGCCCCTTCCTCACGCCGCAGGCGCATCGCGGGAAGAGGAACGAGCCGTCCTACGTATCGTATGTCGCATCGAAAATTGCAGAGGTCAAGGGCGTAACGGTCGAAACAGTGGCGGAGATGACATCGGCCAATGCTATACGGTTGTTTCGCCTGCCGATAAAACAAGGGGTTAGGAAGTAGAATTTCATAATTGGAGTGAATATGAAGAATTTGACAAATTCTTCATATTCA
>CAYGXY010000162.1:0-4547 GCA_964354045.1 uncultured Dehalococcoidales bacterium | reverse complement strand
AGGGGTTTGGGGGTGTCCCCCAGATTCATCTAAGTCCCCAAAAGTATGGGGGACCAGCAGGGGGTTTGGACAATCTAACCCACTACCAAAATCCTTGTGGTAGAATAAACCCATATCTATCTATTGAGGTTGACATGTCTTATAGGATCCGTCCTATGCAGCTTGATGATGTGCCCCAGGCTGTCCAAATCGATAAGGAGTGCTTCCCTTTGAATAAACAGCCTATGGCATATAAGAGCGACCTTCTCTATAACCAGATGGCCCGCTACATAGTTGCCTATGACGATAAAGCTCAGGACAAAGCTTCCATAATTGGCGTAACGGGTTTCTGGCTCATGGCGGGGGAAGCGCACATCATGACCATCGGCGTTCGAAAAAAACATCGGCGGCAGGACATCGGCCAATTAATGCTGGAGGCGGCTATTCAGCTCGCCAGGTCCTGCGATGCATTCGCCATCACACTGGAGGTGCGCAGGTCGAACACAGAGGCGCTGTCTCTATACGCGAAATATGGGTTCACCGAACGCGGCGTCAGAAAAAATTACTATAACGAGACCCACGAAGACGCCATGATAATGACTAAAGAACTGGATAACCTGTAAATCAGCTCGCATATTAAAGTGAACCTCCACCGACAGGAGTCGGTGGCTTCTTTGGGTACGCGACTCTTGACTTCCACCCAATCGTCGCGCGCCTTCGGCAGCCTATCAACCACCAGACAGGAGCCTGGTGCTCTCTACGGCAGAAAAGAGGTGCAGGATACCTCCTGCCGGGGTTTTAGGGGTGTCCCCTAATTCTTCTTAATCTCCCCCAAGTCTGGGGGATCAAGGGGGTTGGACAATGGACTCCCTATCGAGATTCATAATCTATTGTGCATTTTCTATGCATAAGTTAAAATAACTAATCCGTATCAGATAGATGAGATAATTATTGAGGAGATAAGGAAATGAATGTCCATGATCTTCTTAAAGATGCCATTAAAAAGAGGGCTTCAGATCTGCATATTACAGCAAATTACTCACCTGTGTTACGCATAGACGGAGAACTCGTACCTCAAACTCATTTACCCCTTGTCACCTTAGACGACCTGGAACACATGGTGATAAGCATAACCAATGAGGAACAGCAAAAAAGGTTTGAAAACGAACTTGAACTCGACTTTGCCTACAATCTGGAAGGATTGGGGCGATTCCGCGCCAACGCATGCTTGCAAAGAGGCCATATCAGCCTTTGCTTCCGTCTGCTGCAGGTTAAAGTTCCGGATATGGAAGAATTAGGCCTCCCCGAAATCTGCAAAGACCTGGCCCTGAGAGAACGTGGGCTTATTATCGTCAGCGGCCCGACAGGAAGCGGTAAATCGACCACCCTGGCATCAATAATCAAATACATTAACGGCCTTAAAAGACGGCGTATAATCACTATTGAAGACCCTATAGAATTCCTGCATGAAAATAACAACTGTTTTATCACTCAAAGGGAGTTGGGCACAGATACTTTATCCTTCGGAACCGCTCTGAAGCATGCCCTGCGCCAGGACCCTGATGTCATCATGGTGGGTGAGATGAGAGACCTGGAAACTATCAGCATTGCATTAACCGCCGCAGAAACAGGACACCTCATACTGGCGACTTTGCATACACCGAGTGCCCCCCAAACTATCGATAGAATTATTGATATTTTCCCTCCCTATCAGCAGCCACAGGTCCGAGTCCAGCTCTCAACTACATTGGAAGGCGTATTATATCAATCCTTGATACCTAAAGTTGGCGGCACAGGCCGCGTACCGGCGGTAGAGGTGATGATTGCTACAGATGCCATCAGAAACCTTGTCCGAGAAGGAAAGACGGCTCATATGTGGAATGTCATGCAGACAGGAGCCAGCTTCGGCATGCAGACATTAGATCAGGCATTGATGACCCTATTGCATAACCGTATCATCAACTTCGAAGAAGCCGTCAGCCACTGCCGTGACGCTGACACATTTAGAAAATCCTTAGGCCGACCACTTAAGTAAGAAAATAAGAGACAACAAAAAAAGGCGGTATGGAGCATACCGCCTTTTTATTTACTGATATACATCGACTATTGCGCCGCACCCATCAACTGACCACAAGTTACGATTCGACGACCAAATCAGGCGCAACTGCGCAGTCGAAGATGGTATCTATACAGTACTTACACGACTACTCTTCAAAATCAGTATAAAACTCTTTATTGTGACCACTTCTCAGCCAAATCACCAATTACTGGCAGTTTCCATTTATCTCCCTGATAGGCCTTGATCATAAGCATGATCCAGAGTATGAGTGTGCCAATCCATACTATGGTCCAGACAATCCATGCCAGAACAGGAACAAGCCACCAGAAGATCATACCGATAAACCAGACCACACTTAATGCACCAAACAAAATAATCGACTGCATGGCATGGAAACGCACGAAATCATCATCCTTCTCCAAGAGGAAAAATACAAGCCCAGTAATCCAGCCGAAAGCATAAGCCAATGCTCCAGCAACATTTGGTGCCAAATTGGTTCCGCTGCTCTGACTCATGTTACACCTCCTCTTTCTTTATTGGATTATATAATATCACACTACTTGCTTTTGTAAATACATCTACCCCTTGAATTGAGAAATACCAAGGCGTAAACGGTAATACCTGTTCTTCATATGTAAGTATATCGCTCAATTATCTGAGAAGATCATCTGACACGCGAAATATGATCGATGCGTTCCATCTCCTCGGGCGTAAGAGCGATTTTCATCGCCCCGGCGCTTTCCTCGGCATGCTTCGGCTTACTGGCCCCGGGGATGGCGACCACCATCTCTCCACTGAAAGTAACCAACCAGCTAAGAGCCACCTGCGACACTGTCGCGCCATGCGCTTCGGCAATTTTACTCAGTACATCAATGAGCGGGCGGCTCGCTTCGATCTTTTTGCCGATGGCATTGCGCCGTCCGCGCGGTCGGCTGCGCAGGAGACTAGGATCACTGTGGAATTTACCGGAAAGCAGCCCCATCTCCAGCGGGCTGTAGCATATGATAGTTATACCAAGCTCCTTAGCGGCATCGAGCACGCCGTTATCCTCAATATCCCTTGCAAGGAGATTGTACTTAACCTGATTGGAAGCGAGGGGGACGCCGCGGCGGGCAAGGACGGCATGAGCTTTACGCATCATCTTTGCAGAGAAGTTGCTTACGCCTATTGAGCGAACCTTGCCAGCTTCAACCAAATCCGCCATCGCGTTCATCTGAGCTCCTATAGATGCGAACGAATAGGGATTATGGACTTGGTATAGATCGATAGCGAAGGGTTCGAGGCAGCTCAGTCGTTCGTCGATAGTGTTTCTGATGGAGCTTGCCCTTCGCATGAGTGGCCACCATTTTGTGGCGATGACAACATCGCCGTTATTCTTGCCGGCGGCTTTTAGCGCACAGGATAGTCCTTTTTCGGAGCGCCCGTTGCCGTATATCTCGGCGGTGTCGAACCAGTTTATGCCGCCGTCCAGAGCGGTTTTGATGATAGAGTTAGTCGTCTCGGCAGAAATGCCCGCCCACATGTATTTGTGAAACCCCTGCCCCTCCGAGAATTGCCAGGTGCCCAGCCCTATCGGCGTGATCTCGATATCCGTTCTGCCCAATCGCCTTTTCTGAATCATAGACTACCTCCTGCCTCCAGATGGAGCGATATTACCAGATTAGCGCGACAAAAACCACAGCACTACAAACAGCAGTGAATGAACCTTCAGGAGAGTGTCGAAGAAAGCTAGGTCAACCCCCTGCTGTCCCCCTTGAAAGGGGGAAACAATATCCAAACCCCCTGTTAGTCCCCCATACTTTGGGGGACTTAAGAAGATTTAGGGGACACCCTTAAAACCCCGCCAGAGTGTGATCCCTCTGGACTTCCCCCAAGGGGGAGGGCTCGCCCCTACGTGGGACCTGCGAAGGTCGGGGATCGGAAGGACAACTCTTTGCGACAGCTTGGTCATGGGTTCAAGAATATAATTACTGATTGTTGACATATATACAGCTACATCATATTATTCAAAAAGTATTTCTGAAGGGAACGCATTGGAAGTGACGCATGACTAAGATTCTCGGAATAGTGGGAAGCCCGCGCAAGAAGGGGAATACGGATATACTGGTCGACCGGATCCTTAAGGGAGCGAAGGACGCCGGCGCTGATGTGCAGAAGGTTCACCTAAAAGACCTCAAGATCAAGGAATGCGACGGATGCTATGCGTGCTGGAAGGGAAAGGAATGTCCCAAGAAAGACGACATGAATGACCTCTATCCCATGATCGAGGCCGCCGACGTTATCATATTCGGCACGCCGGTCTACTGGTTCGGGCCCACGGCGCTGCTGAAGGCATTTATCGACCGTCTGATATACTTCAACTGCCCCGAGAACAGGGCAAAAATCGCCGGCAAGGCCGCGGTCATCGCCAGCCCGTTCGAGGACACGGATATGGAGACGGCAGCGCCGATGTTGGCCTTTTTCGAGAAATGCTTCGATTATCTGGAGATGAAACCCGCCGGGCGGATAC
>CAYGXY010000161.1:0-2694 GCA_964354045.1 uncultured Dehalococcoidales bacterium | reverse complement strand
AGCAGCGCGGGATCCGCAGCGTGAGTCTTGGCACCCAACCGCGGGTCGACCACCTGGATGATCTGGCGCGGCGCATTGACTCTGGACAGCTCAAGATCTTCGTCAACTGCGAAATCCGGTGAAATCGCACACCTTAACCGGAGCAAGCCGCACAGTGGGGAGAGAGAAAACGCTGGTCAAAGATATTGTACATCATGTGTGCGGCATGCTCCGGTTTCCGCGCAATTTTCTTTGAGAATCTCCGAGTAAAGAAAGGCGGTAAGCGTTGTGGACGGTTCTGTCCAGAATGGCATCTGCTAAAGTAGGATCCGGAAAGCGGGCGTGCCAATCGGCCACTGGCACTTGAGAAACAATCAGGGTGGCTGTTTTACCAAAGCGATCATCAAAAACTTCCAACAAATCCTGAGCAGCAGACAACTGGATGGGGTCGCGCATCCAGTCGTCCAGGATCAGCACTTCGTTTTTGTTGAGAGAGCGCAGGAAATTGAGGTATGAGCCATCCTGTCTGGCTTGCGCCAGGGAATGCAAGAAGCGGGAAGTACGCACATATCGAACGGAATAGCCTGAACGGCAAGCCGCAACACCCAAAGCAGAAGCGAGGAAAGACTTCCCTGTGCCGGTAGCACCCAGAATCAAAATATTGAGAGCTTTGTCGATCCAGGTGGATTGAGCCAGTTCCAGGATCAATCGTCTATCCAGGCCACGTTCAGGCGAAAAATCAAGGTCCTCAATCGTTGCTGGCATGGGAAACTCGGCCAGTTTCATTCGGCGCTGGATGCGGCTGCCTGAACGGTGGGTACATTCCAGATCCACCAACAGCAGGAGCCGATCCTCGAAAGAGAGATCGGCATAGTGTGGAGTGGAGGATTGTTCTCGCAGCCCTTCCCGAAAGGCGGTCAGGCGCAGTTCCAACAATTTGTCTAACAAGGTGTGTGAAATCATGATAAGTGTCCTTATTGATAGTATTCATGGCCGCGGATATTGGCATGGGCGGGCAGGGTTTCGGGTGTAACTGGCAAAGCTGCCTGTTTCGAGAGCCAGTCCACTTCTTCCTTAACGGCTTTGTACGAGAAGGTTTTGGCTTCCAGAGCTGCCTGGCAAGCCTGTTCAATCTGGGAGTGGGAATGCTTTTTTGCCAGGCTAAGGATACCGAGGCAGGAGCGATAAGCCTGTTCGGGAAATGGGCGCGATTTGAGGGTTGCGCTAATAAAATTAGTGGTCTGCGGACCCACTGTATTGGCCCATTGAAGAAGAAATTCAGTGTTGACCTGATCCACAAATTGGTGGTTGGGCGGCATATGCTCACGCAGGGTAGTAAAACGTCCGGACTTGAAGCTGCGGGGATGGATGGCAACCGATTTACCTTTGAAAAAGACCTCCACCATATGCTCTGTGGCACGAATATCCACCTCCTGGTGGATTAAGCTGTGTGGAACAGAATACAGATGCTTTTCAAATTCCACATGATAGTCAATATTTACCCGAGCAATCTTGCGCACAGCATATTCGTAAGCCTTTTCCGGCAAAGGTCTCAGGTTCGGGCGGTCGATATCTTCAAACTCCTGTCGCCGTGTCTTGCCCACCGCCAACATGACCTTATTATTCAGCTGGTCTAACTCTTCCCGGATGGCCTGGTTAACCGTTGCCAGGCTAAAGAAGGTGCGTTTTCTCAGCGGCGCAATCACCCAGCGCTCCACATTTTGAACCCCGTTTTCAACTTTCCCTTTATCTTGAGGTTTTTTAACCCGAGTTGGTAAAACGGCGAACTGGTAATACTCGGCCAGTTCCTGGTATGACGGGTTGATATCCGGCTCGTAGTAATTGGGCTTCTGGACACCCGTTTTCAGATTGTCTGGCACAACAATCTTAACCACACCTCCAAAAAACTCGATCGCCCTGACATGTCCATTATTCCAGTTGCACTGGTTCTCACTGGACTGTGCTTCAGCATACGTGTAGTTACTGGCTGGCAGCACTGCCACAAAGATCGAAACCTGACCGACTTCCCCCGTTTCTGGATCGACCACTGGTATTTTCAGACCGGCGTAATCTACCTGCATGCGTTCACCGCCCACATGCACATTTCGCATACTGGGTTCACAGTGCGTCTTCTTCCAGCGCCGATAGTATTCCTCGAATTGAGAATGTTTGTAACCATCCGGGTGTTTCTCTAAATACTCAATCCAGATCAGTCGTAACGTGACACCCTTTTGGCGCAGTTCTTTTCGCACCTCTTCCCAGTCAGGCAGCGGCTTGGCCGTTTCTGGCAGGGGTGTTCGTTCTCCAAATAGCTTTAGATTAATTTCATCTTCACTCAGATCTCCTAACGGCCAACCGACCCCGCCTGCCTCCGCTCGACGCAAATATTCTCCAACTGTGCTGTTGGAGATTTTGCAGGCCCCCGCTATTGCACGGTTTGATAAGCCTGCTTCATGTTTCAACCGCAAGATTTCTTTGATTTTTCGCATGGTTAATCGCTCCTGGGTCATGACTACCTCCTGGTTCTATTGGGTAGTAGCATGCCATGTTTTTGGATTAACCAGCCCTTTTATCTCGTCCCCACTTTGGAAATAAGTGTGCGCCTTATTCCGGTTTCGGTGTGCGCCATGCTCCGGTTAAGGTGTGCGGCTTACTCCGGTTTTACTGTGCGCCATGCTCCGGTTTTTGCACCGAGCAGACCAGTTGCTGATGACC
>CAYGXY010000160.1:0-2775 GCA_964354045.1 uncultured Dehalococcoidales bacterium | reverse complement strand
TCCCTGAAGGTTTGCGAGAGTTTCATCCGCGATTGTCTTGAGATCCTTAAATCCGCTATACTCTTCCCTGATACCGCGGGTACAGTAATCACACCCTTTTTTGAACGGCAGACAGTATCTGCAGCCAAGTGGCTGGACCCCCCGAACTTTTTTAAAATAACAATATTCGCAGAATCCGCGGCAGTTGATACCGGGGCTCCCTCCAATATCCACGGTCAGCTGTGCCATCTGTATTATTAGTCCGTTCTTGTTCCTATAATGTGTTTGGAAATGTGAACATTAAATGGCAATGGAATTATAAATTTATAAATATATGAAGATTATAGCGGTCACCGGGAGGCAAATCTCGTGCCCCATGGCCTGAAATATCCTCCCAGAAAAAGGGCTGCTGCAGGACCGCCAAATTGTAGGGTCAAAACACGCGGAAATCAGTCTGATTTGAAATAAAATCTATTTATTCAGTATTTTCTGTGGGCGTGGACACCATTTTTACTGAGTAAATTTTCGACTTCGTCCGTTTGCCAAACGGGGCCTTTTACAGGCTTATCTGCATTCATCCCTCTTTTTAGGTGGTAGGGGGTGTCAATCCTGAATGGTACATTATTCCAGTATCTTCCTGACCGCTCTGCGGATCATGATCGTTATCTGTATAAATCACCAGTTCCGGAGAGGAACTGAACAGGTGTCATGGCAATAACACCCGATCCCTTGAAATGCCGGATGTTCCCGATCACAATCGGGACCTTTGCGTGACATGACACTTCGATGAACGGGAGATCGCCAGGATCAGGAATGGTGCAGGTCAATGGCAACGGCGAGATAAACATTCCCTCTCTTTGGAGGAATATTATGATTTCATTTATCGCATCTGAAGGAAACGAGAACTTCTCCCGTTTGAGTACTGCCGAATACTCGGCAAATATCCGTGCATCGAGCACCACACTGATGTTGCCATTGATGACAAGGTTGAGAATTCTCGAGGGGGCTCCGTGAGGTGAGAGCATTCCTGATATCAGCACGTTGGTATCAAGGACGATATGCGGTTTGACCGTGTTACCGCCCCGCCCGTGACCGGCTGATCTCTTGTTCTATATCCAGATCTGACAGGGTTTCGATCCCCTTTTCCCGTGCATATATCCGGATCTTTTCGAGCGCGTTAAATGCGCGTGCCCTTCGAAGGCTGGCAAGTGTCTCTTCAAGGTCTTCACCAACCGCAACAACGATAGCCCGGGGTTTTCCATTCACCGTGATCACCGATTCTTCATTCCCGGTTACTTCCCAGAGGCGTGCCGGGTTCGAACGGATCTCACGGCTTGAGATAAATTTCATCTTCTCCTCCTTTCTTATCGACTCTTAAATAGTCCTACATTATATCATACATTTGTGTACAAATAGTTTGCGTTCACTCAAGAAGTTGGGCAAGAGTCGGTCCACTCAACCGAAAAGATTGTGGTTTTACCTGAGCGCTCAACATCCGGGATCTCAAAAAGAGATAGACAGGATATTTCTGCCACCAGACACGGACAGGCCTCTTTTTGTCTTGTCAAATTGCCCGGGCATCCCATGATAAACGAGAGGATACAGCAGGAAACCTTACGGAATGCATCTCCGGTTTACTCGTGCAGAGTAACAGAATTGTGGACGTGCTTGACATGCGACAACCATTTTGTCCAGGTTGAATTTAATACTCTGCGAATTTGGGGAGAGATACTTCATCCTGTGAGAAAAGTCTCCACACTGACGGTTCTTTTCCCATGCCGTATAAAGTCAGGATCAAATTTTTCCGTTATACTGGAGGAATACTGATTTTTTATCATACTCGCATCGCATCGTCGCTGTGAAGCTGACATCAGTCGCGAGTCGATTCCAATTATGAGCGGTATCAGATCAAGAAGTCAGCACCACCTTTTTTACTATCAAATATCTAAATAATATAGCGCCTCAGTGGCTTAGTTGGCAGAGCGGCTGACTTGTAATCAGCAGGTCCCGTGTTCAAATCACGGCTGAGGCTTGGGAAAATACCTCTAATTTTGCCTTATTTTTTTTAAAAAAAAAGATGATTGGCCAAGTTAAAAAATACTTACCACCAAAAAAATGGTTGAATCGTTTAAATATGATTGATAATTTCCAGAGCTTGTGCGATAAATGCATCGGCTTGAGCAGCGGTCAAATTCTTGCCGCGTTGTGAATTCACCTTGTTAATGAAAGCATTCAACTGGTTGATAGTAGCATTAGTATTGCCTTTCTCAAGAGATTTGAGAGCTGCATCAAGTGAAGCAGTAAATCCGCCTTTATTTGGGATATTCAAATTATTTATTGCCGTTTTGAGGTCTCCTATCGATTGCGCAGGTGTTTTAACTTTGATATAAGCGATCTTGTTCTCATAATCCGATCCACCAGGACCAGTAACTGTGAGATTTACGAAATATGTTCCTGCAATGGCATACTCGTGGGACGGACTCTTCTCAATTGAAGTCCCTCCATCCCCAAAGTCCCAGGCATAATCGGTGATCTCTCCACTGGATGCATCAGTAAAGGTTACTGTCAATGGTACAGTACCTGTCGTCGGTTGTCCGGAGAACCCGGCAACCGGGGCTACCACAAATGAACTGACTGTTATGTAAGCAGACTTGTTCTCATAATCCGATCCACCAGAACCAGTAACTGTGAGATTTACGAAATATGTTCCTGCAATGGCATACTCGTGGGACGGACTCTTCTCAATTGAAGTCCCTCCATCCCCAAAGTCCCAGGCATAATCGGTGATCTCTCCAC
>CAYGXY010000159.1:0-4086 GCA_964354045.1 uncultured Dehalococcoidales bacterium | reverse complement strand
CAAGCCGGTGTATTTCTTCCAGTCTTCCTCAAAGGCCACAGTCTTGAAGCCCAGCCCCGTCCATCCTTTCTCCAGACACTCGCGTATCTCCTGCAAGCATTCCTCTACTCGAAATGTGGGCACAAACAACTGGATGTCCATTCTATACCTCCTCACTGCCGGGACCACAGTGTCCGGCTGGGGCACTGCACGCCGGATCCTTCGGCAGGAACGCCACGCCTAGCTTGGGGAATGATGCCCCACCTTTCACGATTACTGAGCGACTATCCGCGTGAGCTACTCCAGCCAGTATCTCTGACAAAGTGCTTCTCCCTGACTTATTTCTGCCCATTATATCAGAAGTGTCGCTCTCATTCGCCGAAGGGCGGAGGTCTTTCAGCGCAGGGAGCTTTTCATACAACAACGGCTGCTTGACTAATTCGACTCCCGATTCTAGACTGCGGTCGGCGACTATTTCTGGGAACTTGAGCGATGAAGTTGGCAAGGGGACTCTAAACAGTATACTGAAGCAAACAGGTCTGAAAGGAACGGGAGGAAATGTCTAAATATACAATTGTAATTGAAAAGGCCAATAGTAATTATTCTGCATACTGCCCGGATTTGCCCGGCTGTGTACCTGCTGGGGCAACTGTAAAAGAGACTACGGACAGAATAAAGGAAGCTATTGAATTCCATATTGAAGGACTCAAGGCGGAAGGCTTGGACGTGCCACCGCCTGCTACTACTGCTGCTCTTGTTGAAGTAGCGCCCTAGGGAATTGGTGAAAGCCAGTTCGCAGAGTATGATCATCATTTGTGCAAGTCCTATCTTCTACTCAGCCCTATAAATCATAAAGAGCCTGAAGTTCGTGGAGTTCATAGAGTTTGTAGAGTTAACCTGAGCAAGGAAAAACCAAGGAACCCAACAAACCCAATGAACTCAACAAACTCAAAGAACTCAGTTAACCCCAGAAACTCAACAAACTAGTTGTACGGCAGTAGTGAACGAAATCAGATTGAGATCAAAAGACAACGAGGCCAAATGCTGTGGATGTGGTAGAATCAACCAGAAACAGGATCACCAAACTGAGGGAGAGGAGACAATAAATATGCAGACCAGGGAGCGGCTTATCCACAAGATAGAATCTTTGCCGGAGGATAAGCTCGATGAAATTGCCGACTTTGTAGAATTTGTGGAAACTAGAGGCAAGGGACAATCTGCGCTGGCCGAATACGGGATGGGCGACTATTTGCACCAGCTCTCAGCCTACGAGGAGATGTTAGCCGCTGGGAAGATAAAGTGGAGATAAAAAGAGGAGACGTCTTCCTGGTCGATCTGAGTCCTGTTGTAGGCGCGGAGCAGGCAGGCATAAGGCCTGCTCTAGTAATACAGATAGACAAAGCAAATGCTGCTAGCCCTCACACGATTATCATTCCGTTCACCACAAGGATAAGAGAGGTCAAGCTACCTTCCCATGTCAGAATGCCTGTTGGTATCGGTGGACTGTCACAGGAGTCAATACTTATGTGTGAGCAGATAAGGGTCATTGACAAAGGAAGGCTAGTGCACAGAATAGGCAATGTTGGAGAAGAATTTCTAGGAGAGGTTGAAAAAGCTATCAAGGTGATCTTAGGTCTGGAATGAGCGAGAAGCATAGAGCCAAGATTAAGGATTAAGACTGAGCTTTAGGGGCTTCACTCAACAAGCTCGATAAACACAACAAGCCCAATGAACCCAAGAAACTCAACGAACTCAAGCAACAGTTAGACCATGAGCACCGTACAGAGAATCGCCAGGAATACCGGAGTTTTGCTGGTTGCCCAGGCGGCAAGCTACCTGCTGGCTTTCTTCTATATGATGTATGCTGCCCGCTACCTGGGTGCTGCTGGCTTTGGCATCCTCTCCTTCGCCCTCGCCTTTACCGGGATTCTTGGTGTTCTTACCGATTTCGGGTTATCCTCTCTAATGGTAAGGGAGGTGGCTAGAGACAAGTCTCTGGCCGCAAAATACCTCGCCAACGTCAGCCTGCTGAAGGTAATTCTCGTGGCTATCACCTTCGGCTTGATCGTCCTGACTATAAACCTTTTAGGCTATCCTGCAGAAACGATTAAAGTCGTTTATCTTGTGGCGTTATCTGTCGTCTTTTCTGCCTTCACTGGAATGTTCTACTCCGTCTTCCAGGCATTCGAACGTATGGAATTCCAGGCCATCGGGCAGATGCTAAGCGCCGCTCTGACTCTCGGGGGGGTGATCTTTGCCATGCGGCATGGTCTGGGCGTCATTGGCTTCGCATATCTATATGCCATAGTCAGTGCTATTGCGCTAGCATATAGCTTTGCCGTGATGAAGCTGAAATTCTCTAATCCGGCATCAGGCACAGCAGCTAAGGCTATGGAGTTTGACTGGAGCTTCTGGAAGCCGACGATCAAACAGGCATTCCCCTTTTTCCTATCGGCAGCTTTTTCGGTAATCGCCTTCAGCGTTGATACGGTTATGCTTTCCATTATGAAAGGGGATATGGCTGTTGGCTGGTATAGCGCGGCACATCGGTTAATAGAAGTTCTGATGTTCGTACCGAGCGCCCTGGTAGCTTCCATGTACCCGGTTCTTTCCGGTTTCCACGTCTCATCACAAGAATCTTTGAAATTAGCTTATCAAAAGTGGTTTAAGTATCTCCTTCTTCTGGGCTTACCCGTCGCAGTAGGCACGACGATTCTAGCTGAGAGAATCATCATGATTATCTATCAAAGTGGCTTTACTCAGTCCATAACCGCACTTCAGGTTCTTATTTGGGTGTTACCGTTTGCCTTTCTGAATGGTATGATTGGGACAGTAATGGGAGCCACAAACCGGCAGTGGTTAGCTATGAAGGTTTCTCTTCTTTGCACAATATCAAATGTCGTGATGAACATAATACTGATCCCAAAATACAGCTATATAGGCGCAGCGACAGCCACCATAGTCAGTGGGCTGGTGGCATTTGTATTATACTTCTACTTTGTTTCCAAGTTGGTTTCCAGAATCCAAGCCCATGAACTTATCATAAAGCCAGTCATAGCCAGTGGCGTAATGGCTTCATTCCTCATCTTCCTTGGTGACATAAGTCTTATCCTGTTAGTTCCTGTAGCTACTGTAGTATACTTTGCAGTTCTGATTCTGTTAAAGGCTTTTTCTAAAGACGATTTGAATCTACTTAAGCAGGTAGTTGGTAGAAGATGAGGGATATAATAGCCAGAGCCAGAAGGGCGGGTATTCGCCGCATAATTGGATACGAGTTCTCATTGCTGCGTATTACTGCTCCCGTTACTGGCAGAAGGATACGTTACAACTATTATCTAAAGAATCAGATCGAAAGAAGAAGAAACAAGAAGCTCTTGAAGCGGGCTAGGAATAATTCGGGAGGCGGCTACGGTAGTAAGGGTCCGCTTATTTCAGTTCGGATTCCCACGTACAATCGAGCCGGCATTCTGGCAGAGCGAACGATTCCCTCCGTTCTGAGACAAACTTATCAAAACTTTGAGATAGTCATAGTCGGCGACCATTGTACAGATAGCACGGACGAATTGATCAAGAAATTAGGCGATGAGCGTATAAAGTTTTATGACTTGCCCGAGAGAGGGAGTTATCCTGCTGATCCTGTCGATAGGTGGAGGGTTGCCGGTGTGGAACCGGCAAACAAAGGTATCGAGCTATGCTCTGGCGAATGGATAGCCCCATTAGATGATGATGACGAATTCTCGGAAGACCATCTTGAGGTTCTGTTGAGTTATGCTTCCGAAAATGACTATGAAATGGTCTACGGTGTGGTGGAGATGGAGACAGGACCTGGCGGGTGGATGAATCTGGGGGCGTATCCACCTAAATGTGGAACAATTGGCCACCTCGCGGTCCTGTATCATGCAAGATTGAAATTCTTTAAATACGATATTAATGCCTGGAAATATGGAGAGCCCGCTGATTGGAATATGTGGAGAAGGATGAAGGAGGCAGGCGTCAGGATGGGCTTTGTTAATAGAGTCGTCGGCAAACATTATCTGGGAGGAATGCAGAGAGGTGTTAAAAGATGATCTATATATTAGGAGCTGGTGCAATGGCTAGAGAAACTCT
>CAYGXY010000158.1:0-4054 GCA_964354045.1 uncultured Dehalococcoidales bacterium | reverse complement strand
CCGGCGGAGGTGGAGCAGCTTGCGGCGCAGATACTTAATCGTCCGCAGCGCATCGCAGTCGGGCTCATATGCCCGGCGCATACGGTCTCGCACGCTTTATACCCGGTGACAAGTCACTTGAAAACCCGGCTGCTGCTGGCCATATTGGAGCAGACCGACACCGAATCGGTGCTTATATTCACCCGCACCAAGCAGCGCGCCAAGCGGCTGGCGGAGCAGATAGAGCGCACCAGCTACAAAGTGACCAGCCTGCACGGCAACCGCTCGCAGGGACAGCGCCAGTCCGCGCTTAACGGCTTCAAGGGCGGCGAGTACCAGATAATGGTGGCCACCGATATTGCCGCACGCGGCCTAGACGTGGAGAGCATCTCTCACGTCATTAACTACGACATGCCCGATACCGCCGACGCCTACATCCACCGCATAGGGCGCACCGGGCGCGCCGAACGCAGCGGCGACGCGTTCACGCTCGTGACCCCCGAGGACAATGAGATGGTAATAGAACTTGAGAAGATCATGGGGCAGGCGCTTTCGCGGCAGACAATACCGGGATTCAAGTACGATACGCCATCGGCGACTAAGACGGCCATTTCAAACATTAAAGCGCGCCGCGCGCCGTCATCGCCGGGAACAAAACCATCGAGCCGCCAGTTCTTCCATACGAATAAAGTAAACACCTCGCCGAAAAGTAAGCCGACAGAAATATATACAGCAAGAGGGTGGAGAAGCTTCTCGCACGCGATATAGCCTTTTTGAGGCAGCTACAAAAACCGATTCGGGAAAGGAGCTATCATGATACAGGGAATCACTTTTGAAGTCGGGCAAACGTACAAGAACAGGAAGGGAAAATATAAAGTAGTTGCGATTGATGGGAATGTGATGCACATCAGCTGGAAGAACGGGAAGGATGTTGCTACCACTGTAAAGCTGCAAAGCCGGGTGCTTGAGAATATACAACGGGAGACAGATGATCTGGCCCTTCTCAAGGTTGCTTCTCCGCGCAAGAAAGCTGCTGCCGCCGTTAGTGTCTAGATAAAATGGGGGGATCGTTATCCAAACCCCCTAATCTCGGAACAATAACTGATGAAAAAAGAGGTGCAGGAGATTTCTCTCCTGCCGGGGGATATGGGGGTGCCCCCCATCCTAATAAAAAATCCCCCAAGTATGGGGGATCAAGGGGGTTGGAAATAGAAACTCCGGACGAAAAGTTACTCCCTTCACCTCAAACTCCCCCTAGCCACCTCACGGAAGATGCTGAAAGTAGATCAGCCTGCAGTTGATATCCATGTCCTCATCGGCTGTGGTCATAAGTATATCAGTGGTATAAGTTTTCATCAGCCTCTCATCGTAGATGGCCTGCGGGTATATCTCCCTCAACCTCTTAACAACATTGATGAAGTTGGCCACGGACGAGAGGGTTGTCTCCGTCCCCAGGAATGAATAATTCATGTCATATTGCAGTATCTCCACCCTGGGCTCCGATGACGCCCGTTCATAGAGCCGCAAGAACCACTCGGACTGAGAAGAGTCTGACTTGGGTTTCTCTTTAACCCTCTTCAAGACAGGCAGGCCGCCCATAACCAGAGATTTCCCCACATCCAGCTTCAATCTGGTCTTAGCCGGGGCATCCTCCACCTCCGGAGCTGGCTGCCGTAACCCCTTGATAATGAGAAAGACACTCCCCACCCCCAGCGTTACCCCCGCTCCACCCTCCGTCTTGAAATTAACCCCCCTGTCCCCGAACTCCAGGGTCTTGGCCCTCACCCCATGGAAAGGCCCGCGGAGCTCCGCCTCGCTGCACACGATAGTGGTCAGCCCCACCTCCCTCAGCTGCCGCGCCAGCGCTTCAGCTTCCCGCACCCCATTGCAGCGGGCAACGATCCGCGGGATGCTGCCCGCCAGCAGCATCCGCGTCTGGTAAGCATCCTTGCCGATGATCCCGGCCACGGCTTTAACCAGATTAATATTGGGGTTATCCTGAGGAATTACTGCGACGTATACGATTTCAACTTCAGCCATAAGCGTCCCGGCCTTATATGCGCCAAATGTTACACCATCTTGCAGACGTTATCAACATAATTAGAGGATACATTAGAGGCCGATACTATTCAACGACATCCCCTCGCCGACGATCTCAACGAGGCGTTTGTGCAGCTCGGGGGTGTAGCCCGCGACACATCACCAGTCGAAGTACTCCAGTGTGCCTGTGTGATCATCGTCTTGAATTAGCTGCTCCTGATCGGAGCCGTCGGTATCCATGAGGATCAGCCGGTGGTAGCCGCCGATGATCTGGTTCCCGCTGTTGGTGATCCAATCAAGGCGTCCGTACAGAATTTTGCCGCCATCGGAGGAGTACGCCACGGCGCCCCAACCGGACTCAGTGTTGCCGGTCAGCTTCTGCACGTTGCCGCTCAGGTCCACCGTATAGATGTTCCATGGAGTGAGTTCCTGCCACTTGTCAATAAGGATACCGGGATCTGTCCCGTCGGTCCAGGCCCTGCTGCCCTCGAATCTGCTAAAGACGATGCGGTCTCCGCCCGGTCGCCAACTCGGATCGTGATCCGACTGCCAGCCGCTGGTCTCCGTCAATCGCCTCGGGTTCGATCCGTCGCTGTCCATCAAACAGATCTCCTCCCGGGCGCTCTGCCGGGTATGTTCGGTGGACTTGTAGACGATCTCGGATCCATCGGGCGACCACTCCGGGTCGTTGTCCTCGACCTCCGGAGAATTGGTGAGCCGCGTCAGGCCGGTTCCGTCCGCGGCGTTCATCACAAAGATATCAGCTGTTCCGGCAGGATTGCCCTGAGCATCACTGAAGGAGCCGAAGACGATCTTCGTCCCGTCGGGCGACCAGTCGGGATGGGCGTCGATGACGCTGTTGGCGGTGAGCTGCGTCTGCTCCATGGTCTGCAGATCCAGCACGCAGATTTCCCAGGTGAGCTGATTGCCCTCCTCGCCTGCGTTGAAAACTACCTTGGTGCCATCCGGCGACAGGGCCGGGTTATTCTCGTACAGATTGTTGCTGGTCAGGCGCGTGATGCCCCCCTGCTTGTCAATCAGATAGAGTTCTCCGTGCGTGGAGTCGGCCTTTGACATGAAGACGATCTGTTCGTTGGCCTGCTGCTTCCATAGAACGAAGGGATCCCCGGCGCCATTGTTGCCGCTGTCATCCGGCCCGTCAGAACCGCCACACCCGGTGAGCGCGATGGGGATCAGCACTATGCAGATTGCCAGGATGGCGGGAAACCTCAGCGTATTTTGTCGGTGAATCATATCTCTACTTTCCTCTGTTCAATCTGATCCTCAACGTAAGCAATATGAGGATTCAACTGCGGTCGACGCTATTCGATGATCACATTACCCTCGCCGACGATCTCGACGAGGCGTTTGTGCAGCTCGGGGGTGTAGCTGGCGGCGGGGAGGCGCACGGTGTCGCCGCCGTTCGAACCTTCCACGCGCAGGCGCACGTCGTCCTTGCCCGGGTACTGCTTGACAACATCGAATAACTTCTTTAACAGCTCGACGTCCGATTCCTTGCTGTCGCTCTCGGCCACGGTGATGCGTATTTTACGCTTCGGAACAGGCGGCGGAGGCGGCTCGGGCTCCTCATCCGGTAGATACAGGCGGGCGCTGTCCACGCTCACCTGTATCTGGTCGCGGCGCGACTGGACCTTGCCGTCGATGAGAAGGAGTTTGCCCTCCTCCCACAGGTCCTTGGTGCGCTGATAGACCTCGGGCCAGACGTTCATGGGCACGGTTCCGTCCAGGTCTTCAAGCGTTGCGGCCACAAAGGGCTTGCTGTCCCGTGTGAAGAGGTGTCGCACGCTGGATAACATGCCGGCGACGGTCAGCGACTTGCCGACCATGCTCTCATCGATCTGTCCGCAGAGCGTGGTGTGCATGGCCGCCAGCCTCTTTGCCGCACCGGTGAACGGGTGCTCGGAGAGGTACAGACCGAGAAGCTCATGCTCCCAGGCCAGCCGCTCGCTCTTGGGCGCATCGACGCCTGCCAGTTCGAGTTCGGGTAGCGGCGTCTGCACGCTCTCGCCGAAGA
>CAYGXY010000157.1:0-3521 GCA_964354045.1 uncultured Dehalococcoidales bacterium | reverse complement strand
GCTTCTGATTCCCTGAGTTGGCTCATCATGCGTTTACGCTCTGTGACGTCGTGTATTATTGTAACAAAGCCGGAGAGAGCCCCGTCTATGTCCTTAAGCGTGCTTACACCGATCTCGGCGTCGAACACCTCTCCCGTCTTGGCGCGCAATTTGAAGTCGCCCCAGTCGATGAAGCTCCCTTTCCCTCTAGTCCCATCACTCAAGGGTTTCAAGGCTTTCTCGATATCTTCGGCAGTAATAAAATCGAGGGCATTTTGACCTATCATGGATTCCTTGGTCGCATATCCGGACAAGCGTCTCGCCGCTTCGTTGACCTGCAGCATATCAATTTTTAGATCGGTGACCACGATACCGTCTTTAATGGCATCGAAGACTATCTTTAATTTTTCTTCCGATTCCCGCAGCGCTTGTTCAGCATGTTTGAGCTCAGTGACGTCCAGAGCGATTGCCATGGCGGCCCGCTTCGCTTTAAATTTAATGGAAACTACTTTCTCCAGAACCCAGACGATACTCCCGTCCCTTTTAAGGAGCCTGAATTCATGAGGTGCCTTAATATTGCCCTTAAGGCTGGCGATAGCCTCTTTAATGACTCGTTCCCTGTCATCCGGATGTATATAATCAGCGGTAGGTTTCCCTACCAGCTCTTGACTGGAATATCCCAGCATTTCTTCAAAAATAGGGTTCGCATATTGGAACTTGCCGCCCTGTACAATGCTCACGCCCGTAACAGCGTTTTCCAGGGTTATCCGTGACATCTCACGGGACTCGCGCAGCTTTTGTGTATTGACTAAGGCCTCATCATAGAGACGGACTTTATCTATTGCGATCGCAGTCTGATTGGCTAGAATCCACAGGGGCTGCTCCTCAGTTTCGAGAATCTCCTCGCGACTGGTGAAAGCCAGTACATTGCCTAAAAGGCGGTCTCTTGCTGTGAGGGGCATGGAGATCATGCTCTTGGCGCCGAGCAGTTCCTGTACGGCAGTATATTCAGAGGAAGACGAGGACTCAATCTCAACATCTTGGCCGTCTTTTGATTTAACATCTACTGGCTCTGCCTTTTCCTGTGTGCCGGCAGTTTTCAGTGTTTGTTTCACGGATGTTTCCACATCTTTTGCCAGTTCCAGCCCTGATTTACTGAAGAAGGCCGTTTCTGGCGGGATATTTTTATCTTCATCGAATGCCATTACAAAGGAGTGATCGTATCCCAGGATGTTAACAGTGACTTCGGCAACTTTTGTGAGGATGTCCCTTAAAGCCATTGTGCCGTGAATGGTTGTACACGCTCTTTGCAATGCAAGGAATTGATCAATTTTCTTTTCTAAATCCGCCTGGCTGACATTTGGCTTTTTGTCATCTCCGTTGCGTTTAACAATCTCTACTTTATGGTTAGAGACGTTCTTAGCTGCATCAGCCAGCTTTTTAAGGTGTTTCTTTTTTGTTTTGTTGTTATCCATTTACTGAACCTCAAAAGGTGTGGGGCCGCGTTTCAGGCTGTTAATGCTTTTTATGTATTGTGGTACACTTTTACTACTTACTTCGACATAAGTCAAGCCATAAAAGAACACCGGATTACGATGCAAGAATTATATTAGATAAATCACCCTTTATTAATTTTTAGTAATTATATATTATTTACAATCGGTTTGTAAACCAAACATTTAAAACTGTTTTTGGCAATTGGGGCAAACAAAGCGGGCTGAGAAAAAGTGCTTGTCCTCTTTTACTGCATCGGGGGTCAGTTCCATATATACTTCCATTCTGCAACTGGGACAGTTATAGTATAAGCCCAAGCCGACCTCCTGCTCTAATGCTATTCCGTCGAGGAGCCGTTCTTTTACTTCAATTTTATACTTTGTTATTTTCGGTTTCGCTGCCGAAAGCGCTGCATTTATCCTTTTGAAGGTTTCTAGAGGCGTGCACATCCCTTTTATCAGGTAGTCTGTCGCGCCAAGTTCGGCTCCTTTTTTGATATCTTTATCTGATCATTGCAGAGTTAATATGATAACAGGCATGCCATTTGTGGTTTTGTTCTCCCTGATACTCTTTAGCACTTCGAATCCGTGAAGCTTGGGTAAGTTCAGGTCAAGCAGTACCAGGTCCGGTTTTTGCGATAGAGCCATCTGCAATCCGGCCTCGCCATCTGCGGCTGCTAAAACTTGAAAGCCGCCGCTGTCGAGCATATCCTGGTATATGGTTCTGAAGGATATCTCGTCTTCGACAAGGAGAATCGTCCTTTTTTCCGGAGCGTCCATCTTACTTCTGGGCCTCCTGTTATTCGAAGGTTCTGAGCAGCTTATCCCTGATATCGAGTCGCAAGCGTTTTTCTGTGGAAGCTGGCGCAACTATATATGTAAACTATGTAAAAATCAAGTAGTTTAAGTACCAGCCTAGAATCAACAATTATCCGAATCTATTGATATCCCAGACCATCGTAGGGCGGGTTTAACGAAGTGTAACCCGCCATTTATTCCGTAGTGGTGGGTTTAAAACCCACCACTACATCTTACAAAGTTAGACCATGATTATATTGCGTTTGCGCTTTCTCAGGAAGAAGCCAGCGATAAGGCCGACAACCAGGCCTCCGAGGTGGGCTTGCCATGCAACGCCGGGGAAAAAGGACATCAGCAAGAATCCGCCGATAATCGCGACCCATAACGGCATAGGTATCGGGATGGGGAAGGCAAGCACCTTCATTTTGGGGGCAAGCACAGTGAAGGCTCCGGCTACAGCGAATATCGCGCCGGACGCGCCGAAAGCCAAGGAGTTTTGGTGTCCTAATAGATGTTCTATCAGAATATAGAAGAAGTTGCCGATTATGCCTCCCGCGAAGTAGACGGCGCAGAACCGGGCATCACCGATTATGTTACATAGATAGCTGCCTAAGAAATAGAGTGAGAACATATTGGCAAGGATGTGCCAGGGAAAATCGTGTACAAAGAGGCTTGTTACAAGTGTCCATGGCTCCTTGTACCATTCCGTGGACTGAAGGCCTAATGTAACGTATAGGTTATCCTTAACAAGAAGCACTATCAGGAAAATGATATTAATGGCAATTAAGGCCAGTACAGCTTTAGCTTCGGGGTGCTGATATCTTCTATAAGTCATTCAATTGCTCAGGATTAAAAACAACTCTTATGATGATAACCGTATTCAGGTATCTATTTCAAGTACAGGGGACATCTCTTCTTGTTAAGGTATAGGGTAATTGATTATCCAACCCCCTGTTATCCCCCGTACTCGGGGGATTTAAAAGAATCTGGGGGACACCCCCAGTTCCCCCGTCAGGAGAATTTCTCCTGAGCCGCTTTTTTAATGTATAGGGGAGAGATGTTTTCCACCCCCGATTCTCTCAGCAGGAGAAAAAGCTCTTGGCCCTCTTTTTATAATCAGTGGGTACATGGCAGTCGAGATTGCTCAACCCCCTGCTGTCCCCCATACGTTGGGGGACTTTGAAAAATAGGGGCCACCCCCCAATCCCCCGGTCCTTCCGCGGAAGGACACCTCTGTTTTAGTATCCTCTC
>CAYGXY010000156.1:0-7876 GCA_964354045.1 uncultured Dehalococcoidales bacterium | reverse complement strand
TGACCAGCAGCACGAAATCGGCTTGAGCGATGGCCTCGTGGCTGCGCTCGACCCCCAGCAATTCCACACGTCCCTGTCGCTTGGCTATGCCGGCGGTGTCGACTAATACGAAGGGTACTCCTCGGATGTTTACGATCTCTTCCAGCGTATCCCTAGTCGTACCAGGAACAGGGCTGACTATGGCGCGATTCTGTTTCAGCAGACGATTCAGCAGACTTGACTTGCCAACATTGCGCCGTCCGACAATAGCGGTCTTCACGCCCTGACGGTATATGATGCCTTGATCCGCACTGTCAGCGATTTTTTTCAGTTTATCACGGGCATCCTTGAGGATCGGGACTATATCCTGCTCCTCAATCTCATCCTCAGGGAAGTCGATTCTGGCGGTGAGATAAGCCAGCGAGTTCATCAGATCGGTACGGGCTGCTTTGATGGAACGTGATAGAGCCCCTTCCAGACCGCTCATGGCTACTCTCAAGCTCGCAGATGTTTTCGCGCTGATGATGTCGAGCACCGATTCCGCTTGCGCCAGGTCGATCCTGCCGTTAAGGAATGCCCGCAGAGTGAACTCTCCGGGATTTGCCAGCCGCGCGCCGTGCTTGAGCACCAACCCCAATATCGCTTGCACTGGCATGGGGCCGCCGTGGCAGTTTATCTCAACTACGTCCTCTGCGGTGTAGGTATGCGGAGCGGCCATGTAGCAGGCCAACACCTCGTCCGCAATCTCTTTTGTGTCAGGGTCAATTATTTGTCCGTGTACGACTCGGTGATCTTTCAGCTTTTCGGTGAATACTTTACTTGCTATCGACAGCGCTTCCGGGCCGCTTAGACGCACGATGCCGATGCCGCCCTCGCCCAGAGGTGTCGAAATGGCAGCTATTGTATCATTGTACATAGCGTGGTAAGTATACAACCTGTATGTCTGACGAGCAAGATTTGAGGCTTCAAGGTCTTTATAATTAAGTTCCATGTATTGTATACTACTTAAACTAGCTAAAGAAACAGCGCATGCAACAAACTGACAGCAAGCAGAGGAAACGCCTCGGTATTAGCCGCAACGTCTTCGTTCTCGGCTGGGTGAGCTTCTTCACCGATGTCTCCAGCGAGATGATCTTTAGAGCATTTCCCCTCTTTTTATCAAATGTATTAGGTATTGGCCCGTCTATTATCGGATTGATCGAAGGATCAGGATATAGCGCAGCCAATTTCATCAAGATAGCTAGTGGGTGGTTCAGCGATAGGCTGGGTGAACGCAAGTGGATAACCGCCTCAGGGTATAGCCTCTCAACAATAGTCAAGCCATTCCTGCTGATTGCCTCAGGCTGGGGATCCGCGCTTGTTATTCGGGTGCTGGAGCGCGCAGGCAAAGGTATACGCATCTCTCCCCGTGATGCCTTGATAGCTGATTGTACCACTGATGGAACGGCAGGACGCGGCTTCGGCTTTCAGAAGGCGATGGATAGCTTTGGCGCTATGGTAGGCATCGCCATTGCTGCAGTTGTCATATATTTCCTTCTCGGCCCTAATACTGTGTTGGATTGGAGTACTGCAAGCGTTTTCCACCGCGCTTTTAACTGGTTGGTCATTATCGGGGTGATACCGGCGGCGATAGCGGTGTTCCTCATAGTATTTTTTGTGAAGCAGACAAGGGCATCCCGCGCGGAACGTGAAGCCGCCAATCATATACCTCGACCAAAGGTCTTGGATAAACGTTTCGTGACATTCCTTACGGTGATGACTCTATTCAATTTAGGTAACTCAGCCGACGCTTTTCTCATTCTGCGCGCAAATAATGTCGGCATATCGCTTTTCTATATTTTTCTTCTGCTCATTTTATATAATCTGATTTATGCTGTAGTTTCTTTCCCTGTAGGGAAACTATCGGACAGAATAGGGCGCAAAAAGATAATCGTGGTTGGGTGGAGTATATATGTAATTACATATATACTGCTGGCTGTGGCACCTTCGGAATGGTACATGTTGATTATTGCTATTACCTATGGTCTTTACGGCGGTTTGGCGGATGGGGTAAGCAAAGCGTTTGTCGCTGATATGGTTTCGCCGTGTAGGCGGGGGCTGGCGTATGGACTATACCATGGTATGGTCGGATTTGCCTTGCTTCTCGCCAGTGTTATCGCCGGCGTGTTATGGGAAAAGCTTAATCCATCAGCGGCATTCTACTTTGGCGCAGCGATGTCCGGGTTGGCCATGATCGGCATGATATTCTTCGTCAAAGAGTTGCATATACCGGCAAAATAGTATAGCATCTGGTTCAGGAGGCAATTATGGAAAGTCGAGTAGCCATTTTCATTGACGGAAGTAATCTTTATCACGCGTTACGCTCGAATTTTGGACGCCACGATCTCAATTTCGCCGAGTTCGCCAAAAGGCTCTGTGACAATCGGTTCCTGTTCCGCACGTATTACTACAACATCTTGCAGAGTCCGAGCGGCAGGGCGGATGGGATTCGCGAGCAGCAGGATTTTCTGAACGCTCTGCGCGAGACGCCGTATCTGGAGATCAGGCTGGGAACTACGAAGTTATCGCAGGGGGTGGCTGTGGAAAAGGGTGTTGATGTGATGCTGGCGACGGATTTGCTGCATTTCGCGTGGAACGGCCTTTACGATATCGCTGTGCTGGTGAGCGGTGATGCAGATTACGCTTATGCCTTGCAGGCGGTGAAGAACATGGGGAAGCATGTAGAGGTGGCATATTTCGAGAATAATATATCAAAAGACTTACTGGATATCTCGGACAAGAGGCACCTGCTTGATATGAAGTTTTTCAAAGGATTATGGACAGGCAACATCCCCCCGTATCACCGCAAACGTAAGATGCGTCCAATGGGAAAAGTGCTACTACCTAAGAATAGCCAGATATAGTGTATTACAAAATGGATTCTTGGAATCGGGGATAGTGATATCGGAATGGAGGGGGATATGAAGAATAAACTATTTTCGGATAATTCAAAAGTGAAGAAGGGATTGAAAGGGCTCCAAGGACTGCAGTACTGGATAGCAGCCGTTTCTTATTTAATTGTCTTCTCCCTCTCGATCCTATGTCTTGTTTCTTATTTACCCCACTTATCTGAGGCTGATGCATTAGATACAGCTACTTTAAATCTCCTGAACGCCATGTTGATTATTGTGTTGATCATCGGCACAGCAGCGTTCGGGTGGGAGACTCTGCAGTGGCGAAAAAAGAGACGGGCATCGGAAGGTCAACCCAAGATTGAGGACATTATCAAAAGCGTCAATAAGGATTCAAACGATAGCCATTAGGTGCAGGATAGTTGAGGGATAAAGGAGCTATCCTCCGAGTAGAACATTATCGATCAGCCGCGTTTTGCCGATCTTGATCGCCATAGAGACTAGCGCTGTACGGTTGATCATATCCAATTCCACAAGTGTCTGCGGATCCGCTATGCTTATATAATCGATTGCAGCCAGCGGTTCCTTTTGGATAAGATCTGACATTTCACTCCGTAACTGTGATGCGTCCCTTTGTCCGTTCTCCCAGTGCCCCCGTGCCAGGCTAAGCGCCTGCCACAATACTACAGCTGCTTTACGTTCCTCAGGGTTGAGATGGATATTACGACTGCTCATAGCCAGTCCATCGGGTTCACGTATGGTTGGTACCGCTACTAGTTTGACGTTCATATTCAGGTCATCCACCATTTTCTGGATGACTGCAAGTTGCTGGGCGTCCTTCTGTCCGAAATACGCTTTGTCGGGTTCTACGATATTAAACAGCTTCGCCACAACGGTTGTAACACCTTTGAAGTGGCCGGGGCGTGCCTTGCCTTCAAGCCTGTCGGTGATATCTTTGACCTCTACCCAGCTGTTAAATCCCTCGGGATATATATCTTCGGGAGTGGGCATATAGACCAGATTCACCT
Organism: uncultured Dehalococcoidales bacterium; assembly: GCA_964354045.1. Lineage (GTDB taxonomy): Bacteria > Chloroflexota > Dehalococcoidia > E44-bin15 > E44-bin15 > JAYEHL01. The sequence goes on along the minus strand of CAYGXY010000156.1, from coordinate 3,978 downwards.
TTTCCTTCTGGAGCATGGCGAGATCGCGTTCAGTATCGCGGGGATATGCAGCAAAATCCTCAGCAGGACCGAATTGAGTGGGGTTCACAAATATGCTGACAACGACTGAGAGGTTTTCGGTGCGTGCACGGCGAACCAGGGTCAGATGCCCTTCGTGGAGGTATCCCATGGTAGGGACGAATCCTACGGAACCTATCAGTTTTTCACGGTGTGCTTTTAGCTGTTGAGCTTTCTCTATTATTTTCATTTCAGTGATGGATGTCAGATCTGATATTCAGAGTGTAAGGGTTATTTCTTTTTTGGCGGCAGAAGTGAAGTAATAAAATCATCAAGTCTCATAGCGCTAAGGGTTACGGTATCCAGTGTTCCGCGAGAGCCCAGCTCTACCGCTACTCTTGACATAGTCTCATTATCGGGTGCTTCCATGATATTAATGAAATCATATTCGCCGAGGGTGGCGTACTGGTGTAGTATCTTGGCTCCCATGGCTTCTACTTCTTTGTTTACTTCCTTGATCCTGTGAGGGCGCTCCTTGACTGTCTTCCTGCCCCATACCGTGAGTTTGCTTAACATTACATAAAGAGCCATTTCGCCTCCTTTAAGATATGGATTGCTGTAACCTGTTGTCCTGCATTGGCGTATAATGTACCAATTCTACTGCTGGGCTTCAATTTGTGCAAGCACTGCTTCATCCATTTCATAACTCTGCTTCGGCGTTGGGAACTTCCCAGTTTTAACCTCAGATATGTAATCTGAGACTGATGTGGAAATGGATTCATGGAGCTTGGTATATTGTTTGGCATGCTTGGGGACGAAATCGGTATACAATCCTAGAAGGTCGCTGATTACCTGCACCTGGCCATCGCAGTGTTTCCCGGCGCCGATGCCTATGGTCGGCACGGAGACTCGTTCGGTAATCAGCTTTGCCAGTGGTGTGGGGATACACTCGAGCACTATTGAGAAAACACCTGCACTCTCGAGGGCTTTGGCGTCATTCAGCAGGCGAGCTGCAACTTCTGCGGTTTTTCCCTGTACCTTGTATCCACCCAATTGATGTATCGACTGCGGCGTTAACCCGATATGACCCTGAACCGGGATACCGGCTGCTACGATACGGCTGACTTTTTCAGCAACTGTCTCACCCCCCTCAAGCTTTACCGCCTGGGCTCCTCCCTCCTGGATAAAACGGGCTGCGTTGCTAAGGGCGTCTTCTGTTGATATATGATATGTCATGAACGGCATATCGCCAATTATTAGAGCGTGCTTTGTGCCACGGACAACCGCCTTGGTGTGGTGGATCATTTCATCCATAGTCACAGGAATTGTGGATTCATATCCCAGAACCACCATGCCGAGGCTATCGCCAACCAGTATAATAGGCATCCCAGCTTCATCGACGAGCTTTGCCATGGGATAGTCGTAAGCAGTTATCATGGCGATCTTCTCGCCCTGCTTCTTCATCTCTTTTATCTGGCTGGCTGTAATTCTCATGCCAGAACAGGTTCCTTCTGAACTATCCTGTTTTTCTCGTTGACATAGACCAGCTTGGGCTTTACATGTTTTGCATCCTCTTCGGTGACGATATTGTATGCGATGATGATTACTTTGTCACCGGGTTGTACAAGCCTGGCAGCTGCGCCGTTCAAACAGATTACCCCGGAATTCCGCTTGCCGACGATGGTATATGTTTCGAGCCGGGCGCCGTTGTCAACATCAACGACATGGACCTTCTCATACGGCAATATATCGGCTGCTTCCATAAGTGCCTCATCTATGGTTATACTGCCTTCATAGTTCAGATTGGCATCAGTAACTCGCGCGCGATGGATTTTGCCTCTCAGCATCTCTCTCATTTTGTTTCTCCTTAAGTAGTGTCTTCAATGTATCCGCGGTCTTGCTATCGATCTTACCTTTTTCTAGGGCGATAGGAATGGTCTGGAGCCCCATTTCCAGGTATGCGTCCAGGGCTGCAGGGGCCGAGTGCTCTAGGGCTGCAATGTGTTTACTGATCGTGCCCGTATCTCCCCGGGCGATAGGTCCGGTGAGACATTCGGGGATGCCGACGTTGCTGATGTTGTTCAGCGTTCCTTTAAGTAGCGGCATCAGAGCCTGTGTCGCCTGTTGAGGATCTACGCCGAATGATTGCCAGAGGTCGGTGGCCAGCTTCACCAGTGTTATCAAGTAGTTGCAGGAGAGTACGGCCGCCGCATGGTACAGCACTTTGTCTCCGGCCTCAAGCTTGACCCAGTTTCCTTCCAGCGCTACAGCCATGTCTCGTAGGGTCGAAAATAGCGGTTCGTCGGCCTCTATGCCGAAGGTGGAACCAGGTATGTTATCGATGGCCTGGGACACGCTGGCGAATGTCTGGAGCGGGTGCATGGCGCCCGTGTTGGCGCCGTCTTCCCTGGCTGGGGCCAAAATGTCGAGTGATGCAGCCCCGCTGCAGTGGACGACACTCTGCCCTCTGTGCCATTTGAGGCTGGCAGCTATCGGAGCTATGATATCGTCCGGGGCGGTAATGAATATGAGGTCGGAATTGTCAGCTACAGCTTGATTCTTCTGATATACTTTGCAATCCGGTACTATGTCTGCAAATCGCCGGGTGGAGGATACGGTTTTATCGGATGCTGCAACTACAGCATATCCCTTTAAGCTCAACTGCACTGCCAGCGCCGTGCCCGTTGTGCCGGTGCCTATGAAGCCGATCTTCAGTTTAGAGCTGTTCTGCTTGCTCATCTCTGACATCCTCTTTGTGACGGCTCTTATATATCAACTGAATTAAAAAAGCCTTCACAGTCGCAACCGAGAAGGCTTAATATATAACCCCTAATATAGCGTCTCGGTCGCGAGCGATCCAAGCGATTTTGTATTTTTTAAAGTTTTTTAACTACATCGACGCCTCAACATGGAGGTCGCCGTGAATTCAAAATAGCACATATAGGCCTATCTTGTCAAGATGTTTTTATGCAATTTTAATTAATTTTCCCCTGACATTTGGGGCAGAAATAACTGCCACGTTTGCGTATTGGAATACGCTCGATTGGTGTGCCGCACCTATCACATTTCTTTCCTAATTGGTGCGCTACCTTGAAAACGAACTGCGCCTCACCGGATTTTCCGTCAGGCCGCCGATAATCGCTGATGCTGGCGCCGCCGCTGTTAATAGCTTTCTTGAGAACTTCACCAATGGCATGATGGAGTCGCTTTATTTCATCACGTGGGAGGCTATTGGCTTTTCTCTCCGGATGTATCTTGGCATCGAACAGAGCCTCATCGGCGTACATGTTGCCAATGCCTGCGATGAGGGTTTGATCGCAAAGGATTGCTTTAATAGGGGCTGTATGTTTTCTCAGTATCGATTGCAGTTCTTTTGCTGTGAAGCTCGTGTCCAGGGGTTCTGGTCCCAGCTTGCCTACGACCTGCTCCTCGTCTTCGACGAGCCATATCATGCCAAACTTGCGCGGGTCGCGGAAATATAAATTCGCTCCGTTGTCAAAACTGAACATGGCTCTGATATAAGGGTCATCGCCGCAGGCGGCGTCCATGCGCAGTGAGCCGCTCATGCGCAGGTGTAAAATGAGGTACTCTCCGTTCGATAGCTGAAAAATGAGGTATTTCCCCCGCCTTTTTAGTCCTTCTATGCACTGGGACATCAAGCGATGTCGAAAAGCCTCTGGGGTTAAATTTTGCAGCATCCGTGGCCAGTGCAGCATCACGTCGGTGAAGCATAATCCGACTATTTTAGTTTCAAGATCTCGTTTTATTGTTTCAACTTCGGGAAGCTCAGGCATGTTGTATCAACCCCCTGCCATCCCCCTTGAAAGGGGAAAACAATATCCAAACCCCCTGTTAGTCCCCCATACTTTGGGGGACATAAAAATTGGGGGATACCCCCAAACCCCCGGCAGGAGAAAACTCTCCTGCACCTCTTTCTACAGCTGTCCTTCCCTTACCAGAGGGAAGGACTAGGGTGAGGGC
>CAYGXY010000155.1:0-4534 GCA_964354045.1 uncultured Dehalococcoidales bacterium | reverse complement strand
AAGGATATCGATCCAGATCGGCCAAACTCGCAACTGCTGAAGCTCGCAAAGGATTTAGATGGATGTATCGAACCAACTCCAAAAGATAGGTTTCCTCCTCGCATATGATAGATTTATATCGGTTTTGAAACAAGTGTCCGTTTCTTTTATGCCTCCGGTTAAATGCCTGCGAGTATCCGCTCAATAGACGACGCATGAATAGAGACAAACCGGAAGGACCGCTGAAAAGCAAAAGGTGAACATGGGTGTTTAACAATGACCAGGCGAGAAGGCGGGTACCGGTTTCTTGGGACAAGTTCCTCAACCGGGAGACAAAGTCTTTCCGATCTTCATCCTCTCGAAAGATTCGCTTTCTTTCAATCCCCCGCATCATCACATGGTGGAGAGTCCCGGGAGTGTCCAATCTGGCTTGCCGTGGCATAGATCCCTCTTACCAGAAAACCCATTCTTTGTAAAGTTATCTTTTTAAACTACGTCCCCTATTTCATAAAAGCCGCCATAACAATTAAGATTTAACCGGGACATTCAGGTAGGGTCTTGAAATATCATAGGACATATTTCGAGACCCTACGCTTTTCTCTTTTCTTCCGGCATATTTCTTTCTACGTTATCAACTTTATACCGCATAATGCGGCAAACTCCCCTTGACACAAAAGTTTCTTCTTCATATACTCCTATCACGAAAAGCAATCTGAATAGAGTTATCAGCAAGCTCTGGATAGCATTCATCAGTTACAAATTATTTTGATTGGATTGAAAATGGAAATTGACACATCGGTACTTCACAAGGATGGCCTTTTCACGGCGATCCTGAAAACAGTAAGCGACGGCATTTCAGTCATCGATAAGGATCTGAAAATTCTATTTCAGAACGAGGCCATCTTTCAGATTTTCGGCCCTCGAATCGGGCAATACTGCTACTGCGCATATCGGGGTCGCAATGAACCGTGTGAAGATTGCCTCATCCTGCAAGTCATCAAAGACGGAAAACCACGAAAAGGGCTAAGAGACGTTCACCTGCCGGATGGCAATGTTTTATGGCTGGAATTCTTTTCCGGCCCTTACAAAGATCCGGAAGGGAACATCATCGGCGCTGTGGAGGTCGTCCGCGACGTTACGGAGCAGGTCCGCATTACCAAGGAATGTTTCACGCTGCGCAGGGAGATGGAGCGGCAGGCAAAGTTTGAAAACATCATTACCCAATCCAAACAAATGAAAGCGATTTTCAGGCTCATTGAACGGGTGGCTTCAACAAACAGCAGCGTCCTGATCACAGGAGAATCAGGGACAGGCAAAGAACTCATCGCCAAGGCCATTCTTTTTAATTCCAACCGCAAGGATAACCCTTACGTCACAGTAAATTGCGGTGCCATTCCGGAAAATTTACTGGAATCAGAGTTGTTCGGCCACGTCAAAGGCGCATTCACCGGCGCTGTACGGGATCATAGCGGCTTAATCCAGACCGCGGACGGAGGTACGTTATTTCTTGATGAAATAGGCGAGATTCCATTATCGCTGCAGGTTAAGCTCCTGCGTTTTTTGCAGGAAGGCGAATCCCGGCGGGTGGGGGATACTGTAACAAAAAAATTTGATGTCCGCATTATCTCGGCAACAAATCGCAATCTGGAAGATTCGGTAAAAAAAGGTACTTTCCGTGAAGATCTTTTCTTCCGGTTAAGCGTCATCCCGATATTCATTCCGCCGCTTCGCGAAAGAAAAGAAGACATCCCGATGTTAACCAATCACTTGCTTCAAAACCTTTGTGACACACACAAGAGGACTGTCCCGGGAATATCTTCTTCTGCCCTGAAGATGCTTATGGACTACTCCTGGCCCGGAAATGTCCGGGAGTTGGAAAATGCGATAGAATATGCCCTGCATTTATCGGATGAAGGCCATCCTATAGGCGTAGAACAGCTTCCGGCCAAAATTTCAGGCAATGCGGGGTCAATAGGAGAACGTCTAAGCCTTGTTTCCATAGACGAATACACCAGACAGACAATCTTATCCCTCCAGGGCAGTCACTCGGAAGAAGATATTGCCCGTATTCTGGGGATCACCCGAAAAAGCCTGTGGGAAAAAAGAAAACGCTGGGAAATACCGCGGTCAAAATAATTCTTCCAGCTTCTTTTTTCTCGAATTTATCACGCTACAATAAGTAACGTCATGCCTCTAAACAGGTTACTATTTGTAACAAATTGAATTCCTGCCAGATTAGAATGAAAAATCTTCATTTTATATTGATGTATTAATTCAGGTAGTTATCAAGTATTTTCTTTCATGTTTTCTTCTTTCCTTTGTTTGGCACGCCCCATGCTCTATCACTCATTCAAATAGAACAGAAACATACTAAATAACTTTAAAAAGGAGAAAAAAATGTCAACAATCGAAACGAAAAAAAACGAAGTAAATGAGCACAAGTATTCCTTCTGCAGAAGCTGGTCTTCTCGCAGAAACAGCCGTCGTACCGGGTTTGGAGTCCTGCTGTTAACTATTGGCCTGGTCTGGCTGGGCGCAAAAACCGGCTACATTCCCATGGAATGGTTTCATTCAGGATTCTTCTGGCCGGCAGTATTTATTTTGCTCGGTTCATGGATGGTGGTCAAATCTGTGATCAGAAGAAAACATCAACGCGAATGCTGTTAAGTTCAGCGGGCTGGTAAATGTCTTTGACTATAAGATTGGCCAGTATAAATTTAATAAACCTTTAAAAAGATTAAGGAGATCAGAAAATGACAAACACAAATAGTACAAGTGAAAAAGGGCGCGCAGATGCAGGCATCAAATTTCCCTGCGGTAACTTTGAAACAATGCTCAAGGCAATTAAGGAGCACAAAGATAAAAATGCGGGCAAATTTGACTGTTCCGCGATTATGAAAAAATTCAGTGAGGGTGCTGATGGCAAATCGGGATGCGAGGCGATGAGGCAGAAGTACTTTTCCGGCAAAGAAGGACATATGGACTGCAGAGCGGTAATGAAAGAGTTGTTCGGCAACATTAAAACCAAAAAAGAAGCGTCTAAGTAAGAAGAAGGTTTCAGGCAGCGATATATATGTGGAGTCGGGTGATGCCTGTGATCACAAGAAAATCCTGACTCTAGAGCCAGAAAAGCTGGCCGCTTTAAGGGCGGTCAGCTTTTTCTATTCAATAGTACTAACATTTTTCTCAACTAGTTTTGTAGGTGTTTGGTACTTGCAAGTGCACCAAAAGAAGCTGGGCAAAGCACATACAGTTTTCTTATTTCTCAGTACCTTCGCTTACTTTTCTCTCTATTTCTGCGGTGGTTTGAGTAACTCTGTTCATCGAATCACTGGCCTTTTGGGCTTTATCTATCGCCGGCTGGGCTTGCTCTGCGCCGCCCATCATAACCGTGGCCATCGGTTTTGCAAAATACTTCGCCCAGTAAATTGCAGCGGCAATGATGATTACGATTATCAACAAAAATACTAATTTCGAGATACCTTTTTTGGAAGAGGGAAGAGGGGACGTTGGTGTAAACACAACTTACAAATATTGATCCAAATTACCCACTTCCTCAGAACTCGCATACCGATTGACCGACGAAGTAGTCACCCCCAAAAACCGCGCCACCGCCGCCCCAGTATACCCCAATCTCTTCACCGCCACTCGGCAAAATACCTTCCGTGCACCCACCACCGACCGCCTCCGATCCCCTCCCCGAACCTTCTCCTCTTCCACATCCTCTTTCTTCGATATCTCCGACAACAATCTCGGTAGATCAGGAATCCTCCCTCTCCACCCCAAAGTCTCCTTCGCCTTCCCCTCCGCTTCCAATAACAACTGCTCGATGAACTCTCCGCTCCCCAATATGCGCTCATCCGAAACCGTCTTTTCCCCTCTCCTCCTTAAGGACAATACCTCCGACCAGCCTCCCATACTCCGGATTAGGCCCCCGCCCACTAACTCTGGCCTCCTCCCTTTCTCAATTCCTTCTCCCACATAATTCTCATACGCGACAATAGCCCTTTTCTTCCTCCGCCCAAAATACCCCAGCACTGCCCCCACATCCTGCCACCCTCGCTCCTGCTTTCCTATGATCGCAGAATGGCCAGCCCAGGGATAACCTCTCAACTCCCTCAAATCCTTCACCATCCGCGCCCTCAATGGGTTCAGATGAATATACCGGGTCAATTCCAAAAGATAAGGATCTTCCTCGCACAGTATCGACTTATACCGGTTCTGAAAGAGATGCCCGTATCGCTTGTGTCTACGGTTAAAATTCACCACATACCCGGTCAGCAGCTTACGCATGCTCTGAGAGAGGGATTGGTTTCCGCTCCTAACCAACAGGTGAAAATGCGTGTCCAGCAAGGCCCAAGCATAAACGCCCAATGCCTTCGCCTCGCAAACCTTAGCCAAACGATCCAGGAAATCCTCCCGGTCTCCTCGGCCCCAGAAGATCTTACTTCCTTCAATTCCCCGCCCTATCACATGATGCAAGGGCCCAGGCGCATCCAATCTCGGCTGTCTCGGCATGAGGCTAAATTATACCTCCCCAACCCCATTGTCAACA
>CAYGXY010000154.1:0-6192 GCA_964354045.1 uncultured Dehalococcoidales bacterium | reverse complement strand
AGTCGTACATCACTGCGCCGGAGAGGTATTCGATCTTTCCATCCGATTTCTCGATAAGATAGTAGGTTACGCCCCCGTCCTTGAACTGGGCGGTGAGCCAGTTGATCATCAGGTTGGCAAAGAAGGATATGTCCGGCGACTGCACGCCCTGCTCCGGGGCGCCGACGCCCATGCGGATGCCCCATGAGTGATCGCGCTGGGCGCGCCAGGATTGCTCGTCGACGTCATATTTCTTGCCATCCACTTTAATCCAGCCTTTAGCTGTGCCAAGCTGCGCCATGCGGCAGGTGTTCATGAAGATGCGCCCCTTGTCGCGTCTTACCTGCGGTATCTCCTCGTGGGCCGGCATCCTGGCGATGAACTCCAGGTCGTAGCTGATGCCCTTGTCGTTCTCACCGAGAGCTACATGTATTCTCTTCAGCGGCTCGATGACCTCCCATGAGAGCGGGCCGACGACCAGCTCATCGGTTTTGGGCCTCAGTTCCCGGGAGAGCCTCATGTTGTACTGGGTCTTATTATCGATATTTACACAGCCATAGCCGTCCATCACGTTGCGGTTGGGATAGTAGCCGAAGCCGGTAGCCAGGACTATCTTCCCGGTGGTATCGTGGAGGTTCATCCAGTACTTCTCAGTGAACTGGCGGTCGCTGTCCAGCACATGGTCCAGCGTGTCCACGATCTGATGACAATTGAATTCATCGTATTTTGTTAACATAATGCACCTCTTTTGTAGTTATTCTTAAAGCTTATCTATGTGACCTTTTACATCATCCGGAATCGCTACCTTCTGAGCCCTCCTGACCAGCTTGATGGCTTTAGGGGAGCAGTGGGTGACGCACAGACCGCAGCCTATGCAGGTGTCTGTATCTACTTTAGCTATATCTTCAAGCTCCAGCGCTTTGACCGGGCATATTTCGATGCATGAGCCGCAGGCGTTGCATTTATCTTCATCGATGGCGGGTATAAACGGAGAAGCGATCATGGTCTTGGTCTTCAGTTTGTGGAAGCCGACGAAGAGCGGGCAGCAGTCGGTGCAGCAATTGCAGATGAAGCCCTCGATGTTGATGGTGTGTACCAGGCCGTCCGCGTTGGCCTTGCGCAGAAGTTCCAGGGCTTGGTCCAGGGTGATTTCGCGCCCCAGGCCGTGCTCCACGCACCATCTGCCGGTGTCTCCTGAATGGAGGCAGGTCTCCAACATATGCTGGCAGTGGTCGTCGGGGTTGCTGATCCAGTTCGAGAGGCGGCAGGGGCAGGTGGATACGCAGAAATAGTTCTGGCTCTTAAGGAAGTCGATGAGATTCTCCTCCGGCTTGGCGTCTTTGGGCAGCGCCCAGGGGTGGGCCCACACCGGCGCGAAGGGGAAACCCAGTTTGCACAGCTTGTCTCTGGCCCACTCATACATGACCTGGTGCAGCACCTTGGCCAGCTCGATATCGTACGAATGTCGTATATTCCCGAAGAGGCCGGTCTCGGTGAAGCCCGGCGCGCAGCTGCCCAGCACCCGATATTTGGGGTCTGCTTTGCCGGGATCGATCCACAACGTGCCCTTGTCCGCCATGGTGTTCAGCATTTTCTTGAGCACGTCCTTTTTCTTTCCCGTTTTCGCAGCTATCTCGTCCAGGGTCATCCCCTTGAGGCCAACCTGCAGCGCCAGCCGCGCCTCATCGGGCGTCATCTGCAGGCTCAGGAGTTTCAAGAATGCTGGTGTCAGTGACATGCCGACTATATGCGGGTCATCCTTGTTAATCATCTCTGCGACTTCCTGGTACAGCTTTTCGTTTTCCATGGCGGGACCTCCTTTGGCAGCAATTGATAGGGATATGCCATCTATATGGCGAAAGAAGTATCCGTTAAAAATGTGGTAGTTGTCAACCTGTGTTTGAACCCCCTGCTGTCCCCCTAGAAAGGGGGAAACAACATCCAAACCCCCTGATAGTCCCCCATACTTTGGTCCTTCCATGATAAATGCTATATGGAAGGATTCCGTGGAAGGACACCTCTTTTTAAAACCTGTCATTCTGAACGGAGTGAAGAATCTCGTCTTGGGGAAATTTGTTATTTGCCCCCTTGTTGGTCCCCCATACGTTGGTCATCGTGTAGAGACGCAAAATCTTGCGTCTCTACGACTGTCAACCGTTGGAAGGGCGAACACATAGGTTCGCCCCTACAGGGACACTGGTGATGCTTGACGCCAAGCTGGCGGCGAGTTATTATCCCCAGAGACACTATGAATTTCATTGATAAACTGCTGAACTCAGCCCGCAGCAACAACAGCCTGCTTTGCATTGGGCTGGACCCAGACCCGGAGCTGATGCCGCCCGGCGTCAGCGTATTAGAGTTCAATCAAGCCATCATAGAGGCAACCTATGATCTTGTCTGTGCCTACAAGCCCAATCTTGCCTTTTACGAAGCTATGGGCGTCGAGGGCCTCAGGGCGCTGGCGGCCACCGTGGCCTGCATCCCGGATACGGTGCCGGTCATCGGCGATGCTAAACGAGGCGATATCGGCAACACGGTTAAGGCTTATGCCAGGGCGCTTTTTGAAGGCTACGGCTTCGATGCGGTAACGGTAAATCCGTACCTGGGAGGCGATTCGCTCGAACCTTTCCTCGAATACGAGGATAAGGGAGTCTTCATCCTTTGCCGCACCTCCAATCCCGGCTCCGCCGACCTGCAGGATTTGAAGATTGGAAAACAGCCTTTGTACGAGGTTGTGGCCAGGAAGGCTCTTGAGTGGAACAGGTATGGCAATATCGGCCTTGTGGTCGGCGCGACGTATCCGGAGGACATTAGACGTGTGCGCCGGATATGTCCGGACATGCTGATACTGATACCTGGTGTGGGCAAACAGGGCGGCGACCTGTCGGCGGCTGTGCGCAACGGCGTCGATTCAAATAAAGAGAAGGCCATCATCAACTCGTCGCGCGGCATCATCTTCGCATCGAAGGGCAAGAATTTCGCCGAGGCGGCGCGAAAAGCGGCTATTAAAACGCGCGATGAAATCAATCTCTATCTGAAGGGTGACTAGCGGTGGAGATAAACGTAGGGGACGAGGTGCGCTTCAACAAGGTGCACCCCTGCGGTGGGGACAGGTGGCTGGTGGTGCGGACGGGCCTCGATATCGGTGCCAAGTGTATGACGTGCGGGCGCCGCGTGATGATGGAGCGGGCCGAGTATGAGCGGCGCGTGAAGGAAGTCGTCTCGCGCGGGCGTGCGTCGGACAAATAATATCGCAGTATAGTTTATCGATACACGGAGAAAGGGCAGATGAAGAAGAATAAATACAGCGTGCTGGACGCTATCGGGAATACGCCTATCGTCAAGATAGAGAACATATATGCCAAGCTGGAGAGCGTTAACCCCAGCGGCAGCATCAAGGATCGTGTCGCGTTGGGGATCGTCGAGGACGCAGAGCGCAAGGGCGAGCTCAAGAAGGGATATACCATCGTCGAGGCCTCCAGCGGCAACACCGGCATATCGCTTTCCATGGTGGCAATGGTAAAGGGCTACCATATGGTCGTAGTGATGCCGGAGAATATGAGCGATGAACGCAAGCAGATGATACGCGCATTTGGCGCGGAGGTGATACTGACTTCAAAGAGCGGCAGCCTGAAGGAGGCCATCGAACGGGCGGAGGAGATCGCCAAACGCCCGAAGCATTTCATCGCGCGCCAGTTCTCGAACCCGGCCAACGTGAAAGCGCAGGAGAAGACCGGCGAGGAGATACTGAAGCAGATCGGTCCCGTCGACGCTGTTGTAGCGGGAGTGGGCACGGGCGGCACCCTGATGGGCATATCGAACGTTATGCGCAGGGCCAATACCAATGTCAAGGTCATCGCGGTTGAGCCGGAGGAGGCCGCGGTGATGTTCGGCGGCAGCGATGTGCGCATGGAGGAACACCAGATTCAGGGCATAGGAGATGGTTTTATCCCTAAGATCGTTGATATGAGCAAAGTCGATAAAGCGGTCACCATAGGCAGCAAGGAAGCCGTCGATATGGCGCGCAAGCTGTGCCGTAAGTACGGGATCCTTGTCGGCATTAGTGCCGGTGCCAATGTTGCTGTGGCGCTCAAGATGGCTAAAAAGTACGACAAGGTGGTCACTGTGCTTCCAGACCGCGGCGAGCGCTACCTGAGCATGGACTTGTTTAAATATTAGAGAGTCGATAGCTGGATCAACCCCCTTGTTCCCCCAGTCCTTGTGGATTTTCAAGAGAGATAGGGATGTCACGTAGAGACGCGTGATTATGCGTCTCTACACTATGACCGAAATATTGGTGAACAAACAGGGGTTGAACAGCGTCGAACTACTCCCCTGTCTACAAAAAAGAGGTACAGGAGGATTCGAGATACAGGGGGTTGATTTTATTCTATCTTCACCAGTATTAATCAAGTATAATAAACGACGGAAAATCAATCGAGGAATGGAAAATGAAAGATGAAAAATCACAGAGCCACGAACTGAAGGGAATGGCGCTTATAACGCGGGATCATCCCTTTCATAAGCTTATTGGCATGACGCTTGAGCCGACGGAGGATGACAGCGTGCGCATAAGATTTCCTATGCGCGACAATCTGTGTGGTCATGTCGGCATCCTGTACGGTGGGGTGATCTCTTGCATGATCGATATCGTCGGCGGGGCCATAGTTTCCTGGCATCAGATAAAGGATATCAAAGACCAGCCGATGGAGGAGCAGGTCAAGAAGCTGAGTGTCATCAGGACCATCGACCTGCGCATTGATTATCTGCGGCCGGGCAAGGGCAAAGAATTCACGGTGACCGGCTCCATCCTGCGCGACGGCAAGAAGGTGATAGTAATTCGTATGGAACTGAAGAACGAGGAACAGAGCCTTATAGCTACAGGCATAGGGACGTTTATGGTGGGGTAAGAAAGGATTTTCTATGGCATGTTTGGTTATCGGAGCTGCTTTATCATTAGTAGCCGGACTGTTAGTGCTTCTTATGAAAGGGCATACTAATGATTTTGGTTTTATGGGTGGGACTCTTATCTTCTCGATTGGATGTATATCACTTATAATGGGTTTTGTCTTATTCGCAATAGGCTGGCTCTCTTATTTTAGGAAGAAGATAGGGATGCTTTTATCAGTCGGTTGGTGGGGTATATTGGCTGGGGCATGGAGTGAAGTTTTCTTGTTAAGCTTCTGGCTAGTATATATCACATGTTATAGCATGCCCTCCGCGGAATGGTGTGAGAGGGATCATCATTTAGTTCCATTTTTTTCCATTCCTGCGGCGGTTATGTTATTTGGGTTGATTATGGTTTACATTGGGAAGAAGAATAAGAAGGCATAATCAGGCAATTCGTCGGATCAACTATAATGGCGGTCGGTAACGGAGGTAACACATGCTGAATCGTTCCATCGCGCATAAGTGTGGTCATATAGAAGCGCATTCGTTTGAACCGAGTCAGCTCGGACGTGTTTCCAGGGAGGAGATAGAACGCCGCATAAATGAGCTGGCGCAGCAGCCCTGCAGAAATTGCATAAACAAGGGCCAGAGTGACGTGCCTGGGGCTAATATGATGTCCGATGAAAAAACCACCTTGATAGACCTGAGAGATATGGTGAAGAAATTCGTGAACGACAGGGAATGGGCGCAATATCACAATCCCAAGGACGTGGCAGTAGCCATCTCCCTGGAGGCGTCGGAGCTTCTGGAGTACTTCCTGTGGGTTTCGGACAAAGAATCAGGTGCAATAGCCAAGGAGACGGAAAAGCGTTTGAAATTGGAGGAAGAGCTGGCCGATATAATAATCTACTGTCTGAGCTTTGCCAATGTTCTCTGTATAGATGTGGCAAAAGCTGTGGAAGATAAGGTCAGGCTGAACGCGATCAGGTATCCGGTTGCCCTGGTTAAAGATGATGATACAAAACCATCTGGTATTGATATTGATTGATGCCAGTGAGATGCGGATAAAGGGGCTTTTCAAAATCTTCGATATGTATTATCCTGTTTTAATATTTTGAAATAACAAAGGGAAGAAGAATGCTGCTGCTTGATAACCTGGTAAACCCCAAGAGGCTTGTGTCGGAAGAGATAAACGATAGGCGGAACGAAAACAACACACATCCCTTATATAGAATAGAACTGCTGGACAAGATCGCCTGGCGTCATGTTAACTACATGGCCGAGAAAAATACTATCACTCATTTCGGTTTTAAACACAGGGCG
>CAYGXY010000153.1:0-2737 GCA_964354045.1 uncultured Dehalococcoidales bacterium | reverse complement strand
ATCAACTTTACCCAATTTAGCTGCTTCTTTCTCAAACACATGGATAAACTCTTCTCCGACCGCCTTGCGCTTCTTTTCAGGATCAGTAACACCCTTGAGCCGCCCCAAGAATCTGTCTGTAGCGTCGATATATACTATGTTCATTTTAAGATTACGACGGAAGGTATTGAGGGTGCGCTCAGCTTCATTTCGGCGCAATAAGCCGTTATTTACAAATATGCACGTCAATTGATCACCGACGGCACGATGGATGAGCGCCGCCGTGACTGAGGAATCGACCCCGCCGGATAGGGCGCAGATGACCCTGCCGACTCCAACCTGCTTTTTAATACGCTCAACGTTTTCGGCGATGAAGCTGCCTGACGTCCAATTGCCACTGCAGCCGCAAATCTTATAGAGGAAATTCCGCAGGATGTCTTTTCCATTCGGTGTATGCGCTACCTCCGGGTGGAACTGCAAGCCGATTATACCTCGCTCATTACCCATCGCAGCTATTGGTGAATTCTCCGTATAGCCCAATGCACTGAAGCCTTGCGGCATCTCAGCTATCTCATCCCCATGGCTCATCCAGACGGTCATAGATTGCGGCAGACCATCAAAGATAGGAGACTTAACCGCCGACTGATGTAAAACCGCATGGCCATACTCGCGCTTGGTCCCGGGAACAACCTTCCCTCCCAGCTGACACGTCAGGGCCTGCATACCATAGCAAATTCCTAAGATGGGGAGGTGGCTCTCATAGACATGGGTGGGAGCTAAGGGGGCATTATCGGTATATACGCTGGCAGGGCCACCGGATAAGACCAAGCCCCGCGGTTTCAGCGCAGCGATCTTTTCCCACGAAGCGTCATAGGGCATCAGCTCACTATAGACATGGCATTCGCGAATCCTTCTGGCGATGAGCAAGCTGTACTGGGAACCGAAGTCGAGAACCACCACCGCCTCCCTCTCAGCCCTTGGCGCCTTACCCTCAACAGGAGACTCGCCAGCTTTCTGCTTAGCGATCTCTAAATACGCGGAAACTTCCAGGTCATCACTAGTACTTACCCGGAAGCTATCATCTCTTCGTTCCATCGCCAGCAGTTTCCTCGACCACAGCTTATCATTATGGTATACTTGCGTCAAGATGGAAAAGCTGGTTGAAAGAGCTATCCGCATCCTTAAAAATGGTGGGATTGTCGCTTTTCCTACAGACACTATATATGGGCTCGGCGCCAATGCTTTCGATGAAGATGCGGTACTAAGGATATATGAAGCTAAGGTCAGGCCGCGCAATTTCGCCCTTACACTTTTACTGGCTGATACATCACAAATAAAGCTTGTGGCTGAGAACATCCCTAAAATGGCATGGAAATTAGCAGAGAAATTTATGCCAGGAGCATTGACTATCGTATTAAACAAATCCATGGCGGTATCTAACATGATCACTGGGGAAGGGAACACAGTTGCGGTCAGGATACCAAATCACCCAGTCCCTATAGCACTGGTTAAAGGATTGGGAGCGCCGATTACAGGCACAAGCGCCAATATTAGCGGCGGGAATAATCCGCTAACAGCTGAAGATGTATTCAAACAGCTTAGATATAGGGTCGATATGATTATAGACGGGGGCCGGTGCCCTATCGGCGTTTCATCTACAGTTCTGGACTTAACCACTAATCCTCCCAAAATCATAAGGGAGGGTGCCATAAGCCGAGATCAAATTGAAAGCGTATGTAAATGTCCCATAGAATAAAGGAGGTTTAATGCGCATCGCTATCGGCTGTGATCACAGAGGACTGAATTTAAAACAAGCGATTATTAAATCATTTTCCGAAACAGGCCACAAGTTTGAGGATGTCGGCACGAACGATACTGCGTCAGTAGACTACCCGGACATAGCCATCAAGGTAGGGAAAGAAGTCTTAAAGGGCAATGCCGAATATGGAATCCTAATCTGTGGCAGCGGCATAGGTATGTGCATCGCCGCTAACAAAATCAAGGGGATACGCGCCGCAAATTGCAATGATATCTTCAGTGCCCGTCGCAGCCGAGCACATAATAACGCCAACGTGCTGTGTCTCGGTGGTGACATATTAGGAGAAGTCCTAGCTTTAGAGATAGTAACAACGTTCCTTGCTACAGATTTCCTAGGAGGCAGGCACCAGCGCCGCCTGGATAAAATAGAATAGTCTGGAGAAAATCAATTCGTTGACAACGCTCAGCAGCCGTTGCTAATATAGGAATAGGTATAGCTGAACATAAAGAGAGAACACGGTGGCTCTAGAAAACATTAACGAACCCTCTGATTTACAGAACCTTACAACTGCTCAACTAATACAGCTCGCTGCTGAGATTAGAGACAGGATTCTAACCACAGTAAGCGCAAATGGGGGACATCTAGCCTCAAGCTTAGGAGCGGTTGAGCTTACTATTGCCTTGCATCGCAGTTTCAACAGCCCCGTAGACAAGATAGTATGGGATGTTGGACATCAAGCATATGCGCACAAGCTGCTCACCGGAAGGAGAGACCTATTCCATAACATCCGTCAGTATGGAGGATTGAGTGGATTTCCCGATCGAGACGAGAGCCCGCATGATCCCTTCAGCTCAGGACATGCTTCCACATCTATATCGGCAGCGCTGGGCATGGCCAAGGCTCGCGACCTCTCAGGGAAAGACTACCACGTTGTTGCAGTAATCGGTGACGGCTCCTTGACCGGAGGCATGTCCTTCGAAGCAATAAATCATGCCGGCC
>CAYGXY010000152.1:0-4358 GCA_964354045.1 uncultured Dehalococcoidales bacterium | reverse complement strand
GAAAACTCGAATATTTAACTTTCATTCTTCCTCCATTAATTGAGCTATTCTATTGCTCTGTCCAGAACCCTCGGCAAACTCGACCTTTCGCCTCGGGTTTATATGGAAGCCCCAAGAGGGGCATAGTAACCTGCGTCTATTTTACCATTCCTGCCAGCTTTTGCAATAATACGCATTGACTCATAATTAAAGTTACCGAAAATGGTATCGTTGCCTCAAAATAAATGTTACCCAAGGAGTTCACATGACAAGAGGCAGCGTACAAGAATATACCGCAGCGATACGGGATCGATATGGTTCAGCGAACAAAGTGAAAAAGGGCAAAATGTTAGACGAGTTTGTAAGAGTAACTGGCTACCATCGGAAAGCAACCATCAGAATGTTGCTTAAAGCACCGAAGGCACACGCTGTCCGTAAGGGGAGACCTGCCCGATACAGGGCGGTGATTGAGCCTCTTGGGGTCATCTGGGAGGCAAGTGATCGGCTGTGCTCCAAGCGTCTCCAGCCGTTCCTGCCGGAGATGGTGAAGGTACTCAGACAGCACGGTGAGCAACGGATTGATGCTTCTCAGGAAAGATTGCTTTGTCAGATGAGCCCGGCGACCATAGACCGGTTGCTCCGGCCTTACCGTAAGCTGGGAGGACGCAGGTCATTGAGCACTACCCGATCAGGCAATATGTTGAAGAGATCGATTCCAATAAGGACTTTCGCAGACTGGCACGAAAACAAGCCTGGCTTCCTGGAGATAGACCTGGTGGCTCACTGTGGTGAGAGCACCGAAGGTTTTTATGTGACTACTCTCTGCGCTGTGGATGTCGCCAGTGGCTGGTCGGAATGCATTCCGGTTTGGGGCAAAGGTCAGGTGCGAGTACGATCGGCAGTGCACCGGGCGCGCCAGCGTCTTCCCTTTCCTCTCCTCGGTGTAGATTCAGACAACGGCAGCGAATTCATTAATCGGTACTTCTACACCTATTGCCGTGAGGAACAGATCACTTTCACCAGGTCTCGTTCCTACAAGAAGAACGATAGCTGTCATGTGGAGCAGAAGAATGGCAACGTAGTGCGGCGTCTGGTGGGATACGATCGTTACACCTCCAGAGCTGCCTACCAGAGTCTGGATAGGGTCTACAGCAGTGTTCGCTTGTACATGAACTTCTTCCAGCCTACGATGAAGCTCTGGTCCAAGACCAGGCATGGAGCAAAAGTGCACAAGGTGTACCAGAGAGCAGAAACGCCATATCAGCGCCTGCTGCGAGCGGGTATACTTAGCGAGGCCAAGCAGGTTGAGCTGGCTGCTATTTATAACGGGTTAAATCCAGTACTGCTCTTGAAACAGATAAATAGTAGCCTGGAACAGCTATGGCGGCTGGCTGAGCGCCAGGCTAGTTCTGGTAACCATAATTATGAGGCAACCAGGAGGACTTCGGTAACAGTTTAATTTGACTCAATACGTAGAGTGCATAATTTGCCGCAACGAACGGTACTTCATACAATTATAGGAAATTATAAAGTGGAATAATTTTGTCTGCTTTGCTAGGATATAGAGCACTTATTTTTGTTTAAGCGCGTCGAAATTCCAGGGATAAGAACTATGGGTGGATATATTGAAATTGATCAACGCCTTTGTAAAGGATGTGAAGTATGCATATCTTTTTGTCCCAAGGGTGTGATTTCTCACTCAGACAAGTTAAATGAAAGTGGGTACTTACCGGCTGCATTTACTGATAATGGTGAATGCACCGGGTGTGCTACCTGCGCAATAGTATGTCCAGAGGTTGCGATTGAGGTGTATCGTGGCTAGGATTCTGATGACTGGTAATGCTGCAATTGGCGAAGCTGCTATCAGGGCTGGTTGTCAATGTTATTTTGGCTACCCTATTACTCCTCAAAATGAGTTGGCTGAACATATGGCTGTTCACCTGAGTAGAAAAAAGGGGTGTTCTTTTATCCAAGCCGAGAGTGAAATTGCTGCCATCAATATGGTTTATGGTGCTAGTTTGGTTGGTGCCAGATCTATGACTTCTTCGTCCAGTCCAGGGATTAGCTTGAAGCAGGAAGGAATTTCATATTTAGCGGCTTGTGAACTTCCAGCAGTCATTGTTAATATGTCGAGAGGTGGCCCGGGATTAGGAAGCATATCAGCGGCTCAATCAGACTATTTTCAGTCTACACGAGGCGGTGGACATGGCGATTATCGTACTATAGTCCTCGCTCCATCATCCGTGCAGGAAGCAGCGGCTCTCACTTTTAAAGCTTTTGACCTTTCTGATAAATATCGTATCCCTGTCATTATTCTTGGAGATGGCATGCTGGGACAGATGATGGAGCCTGTAGAATTCGAACGTGAAGCTCCGGAAGTATTACCTATTAGAAGTGATGCGTTAAGGGGCGCTAAAGGGCGACCTAGTAAAATCATCAAGACTTTTACCTCAAATCCGGCTGAGCTGGAGGAGCTTAATTGGAGTTTGTTTAGAAGGTACGAATTAATTAAAAAGGAGGAGACTCTCTATGATACTTTCCTTATTGATGATGCTGAGTTAGTTGTTGTTGCTTTTGGAATAGCAGCTCGCATTGCCAAGGGAGCGGTAAAAACAGTGCGGATGGAAGGTTTAAAAGTAGGGTTACTCAGACCAATTACGTTATGGCCATTCCCAGTTGAAAAAGTGCAGGAGTTGGCTAAACAGGTGAAACATTTCCTGGTTTTCGAAATGAATATGGGGCAGATGCTTGAAGATGTGAAGTTAGCCCTAGAAGGCAAAAGTGAGGTTTTTTTCTATGGGAGGCCAGGAGGAGTTATTCCTACTCCAAGCGAAGTAGTGAGAGTCATATCTCGTCTCTATTATCAAAAAGGTTTAAAGTAGCAAGATGAAGAAAGTATTTAGCAGGCCGAAGTCGCTAAAGAGAGCTCCTTACCATTATTGCCCTGGCTGTGGACATTCCATAGCTCATAGACTCATTTGTGAGGTCATTGACGAGATGAATCTTCAAGATAAGGTTATAGGTATTCCACCGCCTGGATGCTCAGTTTTTGCTTACCATTATTTTGATGTGGACATGGCGGAATCGGCGCATGGCAGGGGAGCAGCTGTGGCTACTGGTATAAAGCGAGCTTTTCCTGAGGCGATAGTCTTTACTTACCAGGGGGATGGAGATTTAGCTGCTATCGGTACTGCTGAGACTATACATGCTGCTAACCGAGGTGAGAATATAACCGCTATTTTTATTAATAACGCTGTCTATGGCATGACTGGTGGCCAGATGGCACCGACAACTATGTTAAACCAAAAAACTACTACTACGCCATTTGGACGGGAAGCTATATTCGAAGGGTATCCTATCCAGATGAGTGAGATTGTAGCACTCATCAAGGGTGCTGCATATGTTGAACGGGTGGCGGTTAACTCGCCCGCTAACATAAAGAAAGCGAAAAAGGCTATTAGTAAAGCCTTCCAGGTTCAAATCGATCATCTTGGCTTTTCGCTTGTAGAGATACTCTCTCCTTGTCCTACAAACTGGAAAATGAGTCCATTAGAAGCGTGGCAATGGATTGATAAAGAAATGACAACAGAATTTCCTCTTGGTTTGATAAAGGATGTAACAGGTAAAAAAAATGCTGATTAAGGCGATCTTTGCAGGGTTTGGTGGGCAGGGTGTTCTTTCTATAGGACTCAATTTAACCCAGGCTGCAATGCAGGAAGGAAAGAATGTAACCTATTTGCCCTCGTATGGAGCCGAAGTTCGCGGTGGTACTGCAAATTGCACGGTTGCTATTTCGGACGAAGAGATTGCCTCGCCTGTCGCTTCCTCCCCTGATTTTGTGGTTGCGATGAATCAACCTTCTGTGGTTCGATTTCAAAATCAGATTCAGTCAGGAGGTGTATTGTTTATCAATTCCTCACTGGTGGAGGTAGAAATCACCAGGGGAGATATTGACGTTATTAAAGTCCCTGCGAGTGCTATTGCTGAAAAGTTGGAGAGTCCCAAATCAGCTAATATGGTTATGCTCGGAGCATTTATTAAAAGAACAAATCTCGTTGCCTTATCAGGTATCGTAGAAGGGCTGAACTACGCTTTGAAAGGAAAGCAGAAACTCATTGCTATCAATGAAAAGGCATTAACTGCTGGCTACGAACTTTTTTAATTCTGTACGGTAGATTTCTATTTTAAGAGGTTAGTTATGTGTGTGAAACAGATTTCTTTAAGTCTGGAAAATATACCCGGAAAATTTCTGGCGGTAAGCGAATGTCTTGGAAACGAAGGAATAAACATCAGGGCTATTTCGGTAGCCGATACTTCCGATATTAGTACTGTGCGTGTTGTGACTGATAATGCGGAAAAAACGATAAATGTATTGCGAA
>CAYGXY010000151.1:0-6279 GCA_964354045.1 uncultured Dehalococcoidales bacterium | reverse complement strand
GTCTGGCTGAGGAGCGGCCTCAGTGGTGAGAATGGCGTACTTCGTTCCCGATGGCAACTTGGCCTTCTTCAGAAAGCGGCGCATGCGTCCAATGGGCTTGCCCATGCGCCCAGGTGAGCTGAACAGGTACAGGTCGGCCGGCGGCATCTC
Source organism: uncultured Dehalococcoidales bacterium (assembly GCA_964354045.1). Taxonomy (GTDB): domain Bacteria; phylum Chloroflexota; class Dehalococcoidia; order E44-bin15; family E44-bin15; genus JAYEHL01. The sequence goes on along the minus strand of CAYGXY010000151.1, from coordinate 6,129 downwards.
TTTTGGTCTCGCATTCCGGATATGATGGACATTGACAGTGACACCCTTAGCGGCAATCTGCTTCTTGAACTCCTCTGCGACCATGGCTCCATTTCCATACTTCGAGGCATGAAAATATTCGATCTTCATGGCGACAGCGGCTTTGGCCATTGAGCGGACCTCCTTTCATTTTCGGGACTCAATAGGAACTTGCTTTTTGCTCGCGTCCGTTTGCGCATGCACTATTGCCTCCCTAGTACCGTCTGCCTATCTTGAAGGACTATGAATGAGAGGTCAAGACCTAATATGTTTTAGCGTCCGTGGGAAGCTTCATCCGCCGCAGCAGATCCTGGAAGCGCGGGTCGTCGCGGACCTGGTCGAATGATGGTGATCCCAAATACGGCATGTTGCGGTTGTGCTCCGCATAGGCTTTCTCGAGCCACTCAATAGCGCGTTCTTTATCTCCGGCGAGGAGGTACATATTCGCAATGTGAAAGGTCTGCACGCCCCCGGGTTTCCCGAAGCGCGCGGCCAGCGTGTCCGCAAGCCGCTTCCATGCGCCGGGGAAGCCCCCCTCCACATATCCCTGATCCAACGCTTCCAAGAGTTCGCGGTCACCGGCATTTCTTTCTTTTTCGATGGCGAGAGCCTCCTTATACATTCCCTTGGCAAAAAACGCCGTCATCAGGGCCGTTCCAGCGACCGGAGTGTTGGACTGCATACTGAGAGCCTTGCGGGCTGCGGCAATGGCCTCGTCAAAACGGCGAACATAGGTCAGATCTCCGGCATAGAAGCTCTGAATTTTGACGTTGAACGGATCGAGCTCCAGCGCCTTCTCAATCCGCACCATCGCCTCGTCCTTGCGACCCATGGACATCAGAAAATGCGAGGAAGCTGCCAGGGCATCCGCATGGCCCGGATTGAGTTCCAGCACGCGATTCCACTCCCGTTCCGCGCCTGCCCAGTCCCAATCCAGCCAGGTTAGGATGGCGGCCAGAGCGCGATGCGCTTCGACCTCCGTTTCGTCCAGCTCGAGGGCCTTGTAAGCCGCCTCTTTCGTTTTGCGGGAAGCTTCTTCCGCCGACGCCCACCCCATCTGTTGCCGTCCTCCCCAGACCCTGGAGAGACCGGCCCAGGCCGCCGCATAATTCGGATCCTTCTCCAGGGCCAAGCTGAAGTATTTCTCTGCAGCCTCGTAGCTCGACTTAGTCAGCATTTCACGATAATGGACGCCCTTGAGATAGAACTCGTAGGCCTCGGGACTGATGGTCCGGACTTTGGCCAGCTGCGCCTTCTCGCTCGGCAGCAGCTCAAGAGCCAGAGCGTCGGCTACCCGCCGGGCGACGTCACTTTGAAATGCCAGGAGCCCTGACGACGTCTCCCGCTCGTAGGTCTTGGCCCAAAGTTGGGTCTGATCCCGCACCTGGATGAGCTCCGCGGAAATGCGGACACGGTCCCCTTCCCGACGAGCGCTTCCCTCGAGGACATAGGCCACGCCGAGCTCGCGGGCAATTTGGTCGATTGGCGTGCTGCTTTTCTTGTAGCGCATGACCGATGTCCTTGCGATCACGCCCATTCTCGCCGGATGGAGGCTGCTGAGCTGAGAGATCATCTCCTGAGTTAACCCGTCGCTGAGGTACTCCTGTTCGGGGTCGCCGGTCAGATTCTCGAACGGGAGCACAGCCAGCTTGATGGCGCGTGCGGGAGAGGCCGTTCGTCCAAGAAGTCGATCCCAGAGGCCGCCGAGGTTAAGGCCGAAGAGGACTAGGATGACAGCCAGGACGGAGGGGAGAAGATATGCGATATCCAGCCCAAAAATTTTCCGCCGGATCAACTGGCGCTTCGCCCTGATCGGCTTGACCCCTTCGGCAACCGCCTCGAGATCTTCTCGCAACTCCTCCATGCTCTGGTAACGGTCGGCAACTTTCTTGGCCAGGGCCCGGAGCACGATCTCGTCCAACCCGGAGGGCAGATCGGGCCGTAACTTGCTAGGGAGCTTCGGCTGCTTGTGGAGGATTGCATAAATGACTGTCTGGTCATAATCCCCCTTAAAGGGAAGCTCGCCCGCAAGCATTTCATAAAGAACAACCCCGAGGGACCAGATGTCGGTTCGGCAGTCAAGCTCCTCCCCCTTGGCCTGCTCTGGAGACATATAGGCCACAGTGCCCAGAGTCGTCTGGCTCTTTGTAAGCGAGCTCCCTCCTCGGAGCTTAGCCAGCCCGAAATCCATGACCTTGGCCTGACCTTTTTCTGTGACCATAATATTCGCGCTCTTGATGTCTCGGTGGATGATGCCTTTGCCGTGGGCTTCGCCCAGACCTGCGGCCACCTGAGTCACGATGTCCAGCGCCTCTTTGGCTTCGAGCGGCCCCTTCTTAATTCTATCCCCAAGCGTCTCCCCTTCTATATACTCCATAGCTATGTATGGGCGTTCCTCGCTCTCCCCGACTTCATAGATAACACAGATGTTCGGATGGGAGAGTGCCGCGGCTGCCCGGGCTTCTATGAGAAACCGCTCCTTGAGCTCGGACAAGTCTAGGAGATGCGGGGGCAGGAACTTCAGGGCCACCCATCTCTGGAGCTTGACGTCCTCAGCCTTATAAACGACGCCCATGCCGCCATGCCCGATCTCGTCAATAATCTTGTATTTGCCGCCGACCAGAGTACCAGGCTTCAGGATATGGACAGGGACCTCAAGAGTTTTTGTTGGGGAGGCCGCTTCGGCGGCCGCCGCACTCAAAGGTGTTGCGCACTTCCTACAGAACCGCGAATCGGAGGCGTTCTCGGCGTGACACTTCGGGCATTCCATGGCCCGCTCACCCTTCACAATGCTCAAATATTATCACTGCTCGAGCGGCCGGTCAATTGCAAAATACTATGTTTCCGCTGTGCGCAAGTTGGGCCCAAGTTCGGACCGGGGAATTGATTCATCATGACATTACCAAAGAGCTAGGGTTTTTCGCCCGGTTCAAAGAGATCCGACTGATTGACGAAGCCGCCTGAAGAGTGGTACTTTGGGGAACGTCCCCACAACGCATAAGGAGAAACAAATGCCTCATCGAACGATTATTGAACCGTTCCGCATCAAAAGTGTTGAACCGCTCCGTTGGACAACGCGCGAGCAGCGCGAGCAGTTCCTCCGAGCCGCTCACTACAACCAATTTCTGCTGGAGGCCGACGACGTTCTCATCGATTTGCTAACGGATTCCGGGACCGGAGCCATGTCCACCCACCAGTGGGGCGCTATCATGGAGGGCGATGAGAGCTACGCCGGAAGCAGGAGCTACACCCGGTTCCGCGATTCGATCCAGGATATTTGCGGCTACAAGCACGTGATCCCGACCCATCAGGGACGCGCGGCTGAGCGCATCCTGTTCAGCGTCATGGTGAAGAAGGGACAGATCGTCCCGAACAACACCCACTTTGACACGACGCGGGCCAACCTCGAATTCGTTGGCGGAGTGGCTCTCGACCTCGTCATACCCGAAGGCGGGCAGCCTGGCCTCAGGCACCCCTTCAAGGGCAACATGGACGTCGCGGCGCTGGAAGAGGTCATAAAGCGCGAAGGCAAGGGGAAAATTCCCCTGGTGATGCTGACAGTGACGAACAACTCCGGCGGAGGCCAGCCGGTCTCTATGGAGAATGTGAGACAGGTCAGCGCCGTCTGCCGGAAGTCCGGCATTCCGCTTTACTTTGACGCCTGCCGGTTCGCCGAGAACGCATATTTCATCAAGCTGCGGGAATCCGGCTACGGGAACAAGACTCCAAAAGAGATCGCGCGCGAGATGTTCGCCTTGGGAGAAGGCTGCACGATGTCGGCGAAAAAAGACGGCCTGGCGAATATCGGCGGCTTCCTGTGCACGAACGACGACGTCCTCGCCCACCAGGAAAAAAACCTGCTCATTCTGACCGAAGGCTTTCCGACGTATGGGGGGCTTGCCGGCCGCGACCTGGAAGCGATTGCCGTCGGCATTCAAGAGGCGCTCGAGGAGGACTATCTGAAGTACCGGATCGCTTCAACGGCCTATCTCGGCAATCACATCTCAGAACACGGTGTGCCGATTGTCCAGCCGCCGGGGGGTCATGCCGTCTACATTGACGCCCGGGCCTTTGTTCCGCACATTCCCTTGGAGCAGTTCCCGGCGGTCGCCGTGGCCAATGAACTTTACCTTGAGGGGGGCATCCGATCGGTCGAGATCGGGACGCTCATGTTTGACAAAGAGGCCAAGATGGACCTCGTCCGCCTGGCCATACCGCGCCGGACATACACGCAAAGCCACATCGACTACGTGATCGAAATCATCCTTGAAGTCTGGAAAAAGCGAGACCGGATTCGCGGACTGAGATTGGCACATGAGCAGCCGTTCCTCCGGCACTTCACCGCAAGGTTCGAACCCGTAGTCTAATCTTCCTGAAAATGGGGACGGAAAATAGGACCGTCCCCAAATATGTTAGCAAAAGTTGAAAAGTGGACAATTTAAAATTCAAAAGTGGACACGTGGGAAGGCCTTAAAGGGATAAACTACGGTCTGAACGTTTGTCTCTTTCCACCAAACCCGAAGCTCAACGGTCTCTCGATCTATATTGGGGATCAGGTGCACCTCAACTTCCTCCCCCGGAGGGACATGCCGAAGCGGGATCTCTTCCTGATAAAAGGTCAGCCGACGATAAGGGTTAACCACTCTTGTTTCTTTCAAACAGAACACGTCCTTAGCTGATCGGTACGGTTTGGGAAGAACGAACGGTCGGAAAAGATTCCGGCCTGTCTTTCGGGCCTGAGCGAAGCGATAATCGGGGATCTCGCCGGTGGTTGAGTGAACCTGAAGATGATTGTACCGATGAATCTCTTCCTGGAGGACTGAGCGGACCTCTTCGATCGAAGAGAGTTTTTCCAGAGCGGATGTCCGGACGATGCGGTCCTGGAGCCAACGATAGGAACGTTCGATCTTGCCTTTCGCCTGCGGTGAGAGGGCGTAGGTGATCTGCACTCCCAGGCTCTGGAGCAACTGTTTCCACTGCGGGTCGGCCTCGTCCGTTCTGAGGTTCAGCTTCTTCCAGAAGCTGTCCCGGTACTGGACGAATCGGAAGACGCGCAGAGAGTCGACATAATAGCGTAAAGGCAAGCCATAGCGACAGATCAGGGCTTCCATAGCCCGGATATGAGCCCAGGTGGTCTCGGCCTTAAAGAAGTCGGCATAAAGGAGTTTTCGGCTGTAATCGTCCAGAGAGCTGATAAGGACCCATTTTTCCTGAGCATAGGGAGACCACAGATGATGCGAAGCGTCGTGCTGGATGAGCGCGCCGATGGCCGTGGTCAAGACCTCACGATCATGGAGTTTCTTTTTGGGATGTTCCTGGTAGCAACCCAGAGCCTTCGCTCGAGTGATGATCGTGGGTACGGACACTCGAATCCCTTGCTTGAGCAGCCGGTCCCGGATGGCCGAGTAGTTGTAACTTGTGATCGGAAAATCTTGATTCTCGATGAGAGCTTTCTCGGCCAGGAGAGCCTTCTGGATCTCCTCTTCCGAGGCTGCCGACAGTTTCCTCGGCGTCGTCCGCTGATAGGTGATCGTAAAAGCCTCGGGATCGTTCCGATAGACTCTCAGAAGAGCAAAGAACCGAGACTTGTTGATGCCAAGCGTCTCTTCGATGGCCGGGCGCTCCAGCAGGCCCTCCGTGTAGCCCCGCAAGAGGTTCCTAACATGATCGGTCGAAAAACGTCTGTGGATCTGGTCCATACATTCCTCCTTCCGGAGAACTGTACCCCAGGTGTCCACTTTTCGTCTTTAAACAGTCCACTTTTCACCTTTAAAGTGTCCACTTTTCAATTTTAAATAACATTCTCAAAAAAGGTCTTGACAACAGAAAAAATTAGGTGTAAATTTTTGGCGCAATATACAATATTTTGTATTAAAGACCACCAAGACACACTAAATATGGCGTTGTTTTGGGCGGCTTTTTAACCGGTTTCCGCTGTTTTGAGGGAGGAAAGGAGGCGCTCAATGACTCGGGGTATTTCAAGAATTAAGAAAAGGGATGGGACTGTCGTTGACTTTGTCCAGGACAAGATCACTGTGGCCGTCGGCAAAGCCATGGAGGCGAACGGCATAACTGACCGGGCCGCCGCCAAAACCGTCTCTGATATTGCCA
>CAYGXY010000150.1:0-6261 GCA_964354045.1 uncultured Dehalococcoidales bacterium | reverse complement strand
TACTCGGAGTGTATGCCAACCCTGTTGAAATCCGCAATCATGAGATTGACCTAGCAAATTTCCTCTAAGTGAAGTCAAACCGGTCGCCATAGCAACAGTGCAAGTCATATTTCTCCTTTTAAAATCTCTTTTTAGTTGATTTACTGGCAAATCACTCCTGCGAAAAAAGTAGATACCTGTCGCCTTTTATAGAGAAAGGGAAAGCGTGTGGCACTGTATTCGTGAAACCCGGGCAAATGGTTTTAAGGTGTGGGGGTTGAGTTACCGCGGCTGTCCATTGGGTATAGCCGAAGTAAGAATAACCATACATTCCTATGTTCCCGTCACACCAAGGTTGCGTTGCTATGGATTCCACCGAGTCATAGCTATCCTCAAGTTCCTGGCGCCAAAAGAAAGCTTGCCCTTCTGAAGCTCCAGTACCGCGCACATCTTGTATGACGACGGCATATCCGGCTCTAGCATATGCAACAGGGTCCAAATAGCCTGACACTTTCGGGAATTCAACGTTCTTGTTGTACGGAAGGCGGGTTAGGATAGCCGGGTATCGGCCTTGCCCGTCCGGCCTATATACGTCGGCATAAAGAACCGTCCCATCTCTCATTTTGGTGGGGATATTGATATCGATTCTTATGGACTCGGTCGACAACATTTTAATCTTCCTCCTCATTCTGGCGGTATATATTAACAGGCCTGATAAAGGAACAATTTTTGACAAATAAAGTGGGTCAAGAACAATATTTAATATTAACTAAATTATTGACTTAAAAAAATACTTGATATTAACTATTGACTATTGACATTGAAAATTGGATAGTATAGATTAACATTCGAAAAACGGCAAACTTCAGTAATTTATTATTGAACCAGTAGTTGAATACGACGGGCACCGTTGGTCACACGCTTGCACACAACGCCGCGCCCTAGAGCTTCCAAATGTAAAGCCAGAAAACCTGACCCTGGTTGGGATTCGCTCTTTTATGGAGGACGAGCTGGAATTCTTAGTAGACGTCCAAGATTTGCGTTATCGGCGCCAGGGAAATTTACTAAAAAGGTTTAGCGCACACTGTCAAGCTGCTCAATGCACGCTTTCGAAGTTGCCATACTGTTTATTTATCCATCGATATCGATGTAACCGATCCTGCCTTTGCCCCCGGGGCGGGCACTCCTGAAAGCGGTGGTCTGAGCACGAGGGAGTTAATGTAATTAGCCCGAGAAATCATGGTTCATTTACCAGTGAAAGCGGCGGATGTTGTTGAAGTGTCACCCCCGCTTGACTCATCGAATATCACATCATGGGCAGGACTGAAAGTAACATATGAGATATTTGGAGAAGTTTATAATCATAAAACAAAGAATGTATAAAATCTACTATTATATTGATTGATTCCAAGAAGTGAGAGTATTTTGTCCTTTGGCTTTAGTTGTGACACAATTTTCTTCTTCAGCAAGAGCCTTTGGGCGGATTTTTTTGTACAAAAAAGTATTGACCTATATCAGAAAAACAAACTCATCAGGCAGAAAGTCTAATGGTTGAAAAAGAGCTCATCCGGATTGTTGGTAAGAGCAACATCCTTAAAACGCCGAGGCTATTGGAGGAGTTCTCCACTGATACTACTTTCTCTCCAGGTAAGAGACCATGCTGTATTGTTAGGCCGGGAAATGCAAACGAGGTGCAGGCAATCGTCAAATGGGCTAATGAAAATACTATTCCGTTGGTGCCAGTAAGCTCAGGAGGACCGCACTTCCGCGGTGATACCGTGCCGGGGGCTGATAAGGCCATCATTGTAGACCTCAGCCGGATAAGACGAGTAATCAAAATCGATACCCGGAATAAACTCGCAATGGTTGAGCCGGGCGTAAACTTCGGTGAGTTAAAATTAGCTTTGGAAAAACAAGGCTTGAGCGTCTATATGCCCCTCTTACCACGTGCCACGAAATCAGTCATCGGGAGCATGCTGGAACGAGAGCCGATCACCATGCCAGCTCATCATTGGGATAGTACCGATCCATTTCTTTGTGCAGAAGTCATCTTCGGGACGGGAGATAAATTCAGGACGGGTGAGGCATCCGGCCCGGACACGGTCGAAGAACAGTGGGAACTGGGGAAGGCTCAAATGAACCCCTTCGGGCATAGCCACGTTGATTTCCAGAGGTTACTACTTGGGGCTCAGGGCACGATGGGAATTATTACCTGGGCCACAACGAAATGCCGCTCTTTATCGAAAATTAGCCGGGCATTATTTGTGCCATCGGACAGTCTAGAACCATTGATCGACCTGATTTATCTACCATTCAAGTTTCGATTAGGCGGCCACCTGTTTATCCTTAACGGCCGGCAACTGGCTTGTCTGCTTGGCACGGCCCTCCAGAACCCTCCAAACTGGTTGATTTTTATATCCTTCGAAGGCTATGGGGTTCTGCCTGAAAAAAAGATCGCGTATGAAGAAGCCGATTTTCACGAAATGGTGAAGTCGAAAGGAATGAAAGCTGAGGTGAGTATCTCTGGTGTTGAAGTTTCAGAAATGATATCCTTGCTTTCTAAACCGTCCCGAGAACCTTACTGGAAAATGGGCTTAAGGGGTGGATTCCAGGAGATCTTTTTCTTGACGACCATAGATAAAACCCCCGGATTCATCGGGAGTACGTTGGATATCGCGGCTAAACATGCTTATCCTTTGGAAAATATCGGGATCTATATCCAGCCAATCGTGCAGGGCACCAGTTGCCATTGTGAATTGGATGTGTATTACGACCCTGCTAATATATTGGAAAGAGAAGCGGTAAAACAGTTAAGTAGAGCATTTGTCAAAGAGATCGCGGCACAGGGAGGTTTCTTCTCCCGCCCGTATCCGGCCTGGAAAGACATCGCCTACGCCCAAACCCCCGGCACAGCATCGATGCAAAAGAAAATTAAGGAAATCTTCGACCCCAAAGCTATTATGAATCCGGGCAAGCTGTGTTTTTAGTTAAACCTGTGACTGAGGAGGTGCTGTAATCGCCTGGCAAGACTATGTACATGACATGCAGCGCTGCACCCGCTGCTCATACTGCAAGTGGATACCCTACCGGTACATGCAGGATACGGACTTCATCCAGGGGTGCCCATCGATTTCCCGTTATCTCTGGCACGCCTACGCCGGCAGCGGCAAGTTCAATATGGCCTATTCTCTTCTCCAGAACAGGTTAGAAATCGACGATACTTTTCTTGATATCCTCTACCAGTGCCAGCTAGACGGTAGCTGCGATGTTTCCTGCAAAGTCCAGCAGGATATCGAGCCTTTGCAACTGATGCAGGAATTGCGCATCAAGTGCGTCGAGGAAGGCCATTTCATCCCGGCCCACACGGTGATGATCAACTATCTGCGTAGAGAGGACAACATGATGCAGTCTCGCCGGGCTGACCGGGGTAAATGGGCCGAGGGCTTGGGTGTGAAAAACCTGACTTCCGAAAGCTGTGCCGCCGTTTATCATGCCGGTTGCCGCTATTCATTCGATAAAGAGCTATGGCCAGTTGCCCGTGCCGGCCTGGAGTTACTATTAGAGGCAGGAGTCGATGTCGGCATCATGGGCGCGGAAGAGTCCTGCTGCGGCGGGCGTGCCTACGAACTGGGCTACGCCGCTGAGATGACCAAGTTTGCCGTACATCAGGTTGAGACCTTCCGCACCGCTGGTGTAAAAACGCTGGTCACTCCCTGTTCCGACTGCTATGCCTGTTTTAAAGTGCTTTACGATAAGATTGGCCTGAAGCTCGATATCGAGGTGCTGCATATTACCCAATACCTTGACCGCCTGATAAAAGAAGGGAAGCTCAAGCTTTCCCGCAAAGTGCCACTGACAATAACCTATCACGACCCCTGCCACCTGGGACGCTTGGGCGAGCCGTGGGTACACTGGCAGGGCAAGGAGTATAAGGTCATGGGCCAGATGATAGTCCACGACCCGCCGAAGAAGTTCCGACGGGGCGCCGGCGGAGTTTACGAACCGCCACGGGATATCCTGAGGAGTATACCCGGTCTCAATTTCGTCGAGATGTATCGCATCAAGGAATACGCCTGGTGCTGCGGCGCCGGCGGCGGCGTCATCGATGCTTATCCTGAGTTCGCCGCATGGACCGGTAATGAGCGTTTGAAGGAAGCGAAAGCAGTTGGGGCAGAGGCCATCGTCAGTGCCTGCCCGTGGTGCAAGCGGAACTTCCTGGACGCCGCCGCAGGATCTAACAATGACATGGAAGTATATGACATCATCGAGCTTGTCCGCAGGGCGCTCTAATGAAAGAAACAGCAATCCGGAGGAATTGCTATGAAACTATCCAACGAGGAATATAAAGCTCTTGAGGAAACTGTCGGGCCGGAGTACATTTCCCAGGAACCGGTTATCATGGATACTTACAACCAGGTTTGGGGCAACAAGTTCTTTTTCAATGAGAAGCACTCGGTACGCCCGGCGGCGGTGCTACTGCCAGCCAGCACACCGGAGATCGCCAGGGCGGTAAAGGTCTGTAACAGATACGGTTTGCTCTTTAAAGCTTTTTCATCCGGTTTTGAATATCTTTCTCTTTCGCTGATGAACTCGAAGGGCATCCTCTTCGACCTACGCCGGATGGATCGGATCCTGGAAATTGACGATAAAAATATGCGCGCCGTCGTCGAGCCTTACGTTTCGGTCTACCGCCTCCAGCTCGAAGCGGCTAAATACGGCCTGTACACCGGGCGGATAGGGGTGGGCTACAGCGCCGGAGTCGTCGCTGCGGAATGCTGCCACCATGGCTGCCAGCACTCAATGGTCTTTACCAGCGGGTACGGTCGCAATGTCCTGGGAGTGGAATGGGTTCTGCCTACCGGAGAAGTCCTGAACCTGGGCAGCGGTGAAAATGGAGGTGACCTTTTCTCGGCCGATGGGCCAGGGTTCAGCCTACGCGGCATCTTGAGAGGGCGGACAGGCGCCAACGGTGGCCACGGGGTTATTACCAAGGCCAGTGTCAAGCTTTATCCTTGGTACGGGCCGTCTAAATGGTGGCAGACAAAGCAACCGGGAGAGCCGGCATCCGCCGGGCAGCTCGATAAAGTACCGGAAGGCTACCGGGTCTATGTACCTACCTTTCCTGACCTCGATAAAACTCTCGAGGCCTCCGAGGATTTATGTCGCGCTGAGGTGCTCTGTGCCTTTGGCATCGCTCTTATCGCCACCAACCCCTTCACCGAAGGCAACGATGAGGAATGGGCGCAGATGCAGTCCTATATGAAAAATCCTGACCCGGAGCGTGGTAACGTTCCCAACTCCGTGGTTTGTGTCATAGGTTATCAATCTGAGCGTGAAATGAACTACAAGGAGAGCTGTGTCATGGCTGTCACGGCAAAGCACGGCGGGTGTTTTACCAAAGTCCATAACGAGCCGCGGGCATTAGCCCGGGCTTTCGCCGATATTTTATGGTCGCACGGAGTAAACCTGAGGGCTACCGGCGATTTCCTGCCATCATCATCCAGCCCGGACGGTTCTCCGGCCATGCTCAAGAAGCTGGCCCTCCAGGAAGCCGAAGTCAAGAAGCACTACGAGCAGGCCGGCAATTTTCTAAGCCTCGGGACGACCGGGCGAATGGTATCCTGGAGGCCAGAGGAGCACCTTTCCATCGGGGCACAGGGTATTTCCACCGCTCAATACGACCCTTATGACCCAGCTTCGCTGGCAGCCGCCCGGCAGTTCATCAACGAGCTTTTCGACCCCCGCGGAGCCTTTAAGCGATACGGTGTGCCTTCTCGGGGTGGCTGTCTCCAGATTGAGCCTGTAACCCATATTCACCAGAACTGGGGGCACATATACGATGACTATGACGTCTGGCTGCGAAAAATTAAGAAGATTCTTGATCCCAACACCGTCAGCGACTGGACGGCTTATATACCACCGGAGTACCCGGATTATGCTAAAGATGATGATTACGTACTACCGTCTTACGGGAAAGGAGAAGAACTTTAAATAGGACAATCATATTATTTGGAGATAAGGAGCATTTGTGCTATCTCTGTTTCACTTAATATAAAAAGGGGTGATTAATATGGCTAAAACAAAATATGGGAAGTACTTCATGACATACGAGGCAAAACCAGAAGAGATAGAACGAGGACGGACAGGTATAGCGAGGGTTGACCATAACACATTTGATGGATGCAATTTCTACTGGGTTCACTGGAATCTTCCCCGCGTAACCACCCGTCCTACCGATGCTTCCGGCGTAGGACATCCGCCACATATACACAAGGATGCCGA
>CAYGXY010000149.1:0-2594 GCA_964354045.1 uncultured Dehalococcoidales bacterium | reverse complement strand
ATCTTCCTCAGGTGCGACAGGCTGAACACCTGGTAGCCTCCACTGTCGGTGAGGATCGGGCCCGGCCAGTTCATGAATTTGTGCAGGCCGCCGAATTTCCTGATGACGTCGACGCCTGGGCGCAGGTAGAGGTGATATGTGTTCGAGAGCAGTATCTTGGCGCCTAGACTGGCCACGGTCTCCGGGTTCAGGGCTTTGACCGATGCCTGTGTGGCCACCGGGGCGAAGGCGGGGGTCGGCACGTCGCCGTGCGTGGTCGACAGTATTCCGGCGCGTGCGGATGTAGCGGCACAGCGGTTGGCTACTTTGAAGCTCACCCTTGCTCTTTCAGCAGGTGATTGGCGATGATTACCCGCTGTATCTCGGATACTCCTTCGTAGATCTCGGTCAGCTTTGCGTCGCGATACAGACGCTCGATAGTCATGTCGCTCATGTAGCCGTAGGCTCCGTGCACCTGCATGGCCATCCCGGTGACATCGACCACCGCCTGAGAGCAGAAAAGCTTCGATGTCGCTGACTCTTTCAGAATACTCTTGCCTTCGTCACGGAGCGCGGCCGTTTTATACGTAAGGAGCCGTGACGCCTCGATGCGTGAGTACATCTCGGCGAGGAGCCACTTTATCGATATAAGGTTTCCGATCGGCTTCTCATAAGCCGTGCGCTCTTTGGCGTATGATACCGAGAGGTCGAACGCCTCCTGTGCCACCCCGACAGACTCGGCGGCTATAGCCAGTTTGCCCACGCTCACCGATTCCAGGAGGATGTTGTATCCGTTTGATTTCTCGCCGACGATGTTTTTGCTGGGGACGCGGACGTCATCCAGATACACAACGCAGGGGCAGAACCCGCGTGCGCCCATGGTTGCGCAGGCGTCTCGTATCTGGTAGCCGGGCGATGAAGTGTCGACGAGGAAAGCGCTCAGCATGTCGGTCTCGTCCATGGCAAAAACGAGGGTCATCTTGGACGCGGGCGACAGGGCGATGAAGTGCTTCTGTCCGTTTATGATATAGTCGTCTCCGTCCGGCACGGCCCTGGTCTGTATAGATGATGGATCTGAGCCCGTTGCCGCCTCGGTGAAGGCGAAGGATGCGATCATAGCGCCACTGGCCAGCGAGACCAGGTGGGTTTGTCTCTGGCCCTCGGCTCCGTGGCGGAATAAAGCTTCTCCTGTGAGGCTCATGACTCCCATAATGGCGCCGGTTACCATTGAGGCGCGTGACAGCTGTTCGATAACCAGGGCGAAACCGGTGTATCCTGCCCCGCCTCCTCCGTAATCGCTGGGATACTGCAGCCCGAAATATCCCATCTGTGCTATCTTGTTGACAACATCGAATGGGAACTCGCATTTAATGTCGATCTCTGCCGCTTGAGGCCTGACCTCCCGGTCGGCGAAATCTCTGGCAGATCTCTGCAACATCTTTTCATGTTCGCGAAGATTAAAGTCCATCGGATCCTCCTATAACAACCATACGTCCAAAGCAATAGCCAGGAAAAGTATCCCGAGGTAGGGGAATGCGGTCAGTTTATATACTTTCCACGATTCACTGGAGAGCTTTCTGTATATCAGGCGTGCTGTCGATGTAATCGTGAGTATTCCCATGATGCAAGCTGTTACCAGATAAATCAAATGGAAATGCCCGACGAAGTACAGCGCGAGCGAAAGCGCGCCGAGCAGCACTGCAAGTACCGGCAGCATTTTTACCGAGTCCTTGACCTCGAGCGACAGCGGGAAATAGGTGATGCCGGCTTGTCGGTAGTCATCTCGGTGCGATATCATCAGGCTCCACACGTGCAGCGGTATCCATATCGTTATCAGCAGGCAGAGGAAGAGCAGTGTCCAATCCACGCTATTGCTTATCGCTACATAGCCTATAAATACCGGCGAGCAGCCCGCCAGAGCGCCCTGCGGGAATACGCACGTCACCCTTTTTCGGAATGTCACTGCCACGATGACGCCGACCATTCCGAAGAGGAAGCACATCCAATGCAGATACCAGGCAATGACCGAGCCTGCAATCACCAGGCTGATGGCCCAGGGCAGCATCTTTTGTGGTGGGTCTATCTGTTTGGACGGCAGCGGGCGGTGCCTGACCCTTTCCATCTTGGCATCGAGGTCGCGGTCGATGTAGTTGGTCAGGCCGTTGGTGCCTCCGCTGCCCAGCAATATCGCCAGTGTCGCCAATGAGATCAATTTTGCGTCGAGATGTCCGATACCGGCGCTGGCTACAATACTGGCGCACAGCCCGATGAATGTCAGCAGAACTGTCTCGCGCGGCTTGAGCACGCGTATGTACGGTATTATCCTTCCGGCCCATTTTGAACCGGGCGCGGATTTGCTATCGTCGATACGGCAGTTGACCATGACTTAGTTTAAGCCTCTTGTCTCGGATTCGATGTTGCTTTCACATACTACCTGATAATATCATTATGGTGCAAGAGACCCAAGGGGTAGGGATCGTTTCCAGATGCGGTCGATGAGAGCTGCAAGATTATAGTTGTCGTAGGGGCACATCGTGATGTGCCCTTTCTGAATCGTCCGGTCGAGTCGCATGGTGACTGATGGTCAACCCCCTAAATCCCCCATTCTTGGGGGA
>CAYGXY010000148.1:0-2556 GCA_964354045.1 uncultured Dehalococcoidales bacterium | reverse complement strand
AAGCTCAAGATGTACTTAAAGTTCTTGAAGAAGTGCTTAACAACCGGCCCGGAAAATAGCATATGCAGAAGACCGGGGACATCATCCTTTGTAAAAAAGAATTTGCAGTCCCAGATTATCCCTTTGTCGCGTACGATGCCTTCTGCAACTAGAATTTTCCCCTCTACTTTGATGTCACTCTTAAACCAGTCGGCGTATAGTGACTGCTTTCCTAAACCTCTCGACCATACTCTCATTCTTTATACTCCACACTCATCAGTTTTAGCTATCCGCAGATGTAGCATTTTACAATATATCATATTTTTTTGAACTCTTCAATGGTATATTGGTTCCAGCAGTGCTCAGCTTACAACCCCCTGATATCCCCCTTGAAAGGGGGAAACAATAACCGAACCCCCTGTCAGTCCCCCATACGTTGGCCCTTCCATGATAAAGCTATAAGCATGACAGGTGCAGAACACATGCCCTCACCCTAACCCTCTCCCTGCGGAGGGCGAGGGAGACATTTTTGAAGCTATCTCCCCCCTAACCCCCTCTTCTAAAAAGAGGGGGAAGACAGTTCTCCCTCCCTTGAGGGGAGGGAGTCAGAGGGAGGGTGATTTTAATAAATTCTTTCATATAGCACCTATCATGGAAGGGCTCACACATAAAAAATCGGGTGCACCCCATAAGAGATGCACCCGATATTAGCGTCTCTATCTCTTTATATTACATCATTGAATAGCCGCCGCTGACGCTCAGCGTCTGGCCAGTGATGAAGCTTGCAGCATCGGATGCCAGGAACACCATAGCATTGGCGATATCTGCAGATGCGCCCACCCTGCGTAGCGGGTAGTTCTTGGCGATCTTCGCAACTACCTCATCAGTGAAGAAGCCTCGGGACAGCTTCCAGCCAGTGTCCTCGCCATACTCGTCTGCGCTGCTGGGAAGGGTCAGGCCGGGGCATACAACATTAAGCCGGATGCCGAACTTGCCGGTCTCCCGCGCAACCGCCTTTGTAAAGGCAATTACGGCGCCCTTGGTCCCGGCGTATACGGCCTCTTTGAACTCGCCGACGCGGCCTGCATCAGAACCAGTGGTAACAATGACACCCTTGCCCTGCTTTATCATAGGGACTAACACCGTCTTGGTGCAGTTCAACACGCTGCGGTAGTTAATTGCAATGATCTTGTCCCAGAAGTCAGGGGTAGTATCAACAAAGAGCTGCTGGATATCCCAGCCCACGTTGTTGATGAGGACATCAACCAAGCCAAACTCTGCAATGGTCTTATCCACCATCGCCTGTACCTGATCCAGCTTGGTGACATCCGTCTTCGCTACAATTGCCTTGGGACTCCCTAACTCCTTCGCCTTTGCGGCTACCTTCTGAGCCTGCTTCTCATCGAGGTCTGCAATCATTATTTTGCATCCCTCTTTGGCAAAAGCCAGAACGATACCACGTCCGATATTGGACGCTCCACCAGTAACGATTACACTCTTCCCCTTCAATCCTAGCTCCATGTACACTCCTCCTTCGATATTTTTAAATTACAGTTTTATATCAGTCCGATAATTATATCGGAATTAACCCCCGAAATTCTACCCCCTCGGTAATCCCAATCCCACAGTGGCTATGATATTCCGTTGTATCTCCGGAGTGCCTCCAGCGAACAAGCATCCGAGATTGTTCAGATAATTGCCGGTCATGTACCCATCCATCGGCGCCTTGGGAGCATGCCAGGCCAGTGTGCCATAGAGACCCATTATCTCAGTAGACGTCTTCGCCAGCTTGAAATACACCTCATCGCCAAAAACCTTGGCAATAGATGCCTGGTAGTGAGGGAGCATGCCTTTGGTAATCATCCATATGACTCGATACGCCAGCAGACGGGAAGCATAAACCTCGATAGCCATATCCGCCACCCTCTGCCGCACAATCGGATCCTTGGCCAGCGGCTTGCCGCCATAGCTGGTATTCTTAACGAAATCGACTAGATCGTCCAGCGCACGCCGCACCGAGCCGCCAATAGCTGCCAGAGTGCCCCTCTCGAAACCGAGGATGGTCATCATGATCAACCACCCGCCGTTCTTGGGGCCGAGCATATTCTCTTTGGGCACGCGCACGTTGTCGAAATATACCTCGCAAAAACCCGGTGCCCCTACCATATTTACAATAGGACGTACTTCGATGCCCGGTGTTTTCATATCGAGAAGAAAGAAACTAATCCCCTTATGTTTCGATGCAGCAGGATCTGTTCGTGTAGTCATATAGCAGAAATCACCGTGGAGACCAAAGCTGATCCATATCTTTTGACCGTTGATAACATAGTGATCGCCGTCCAGCACAGCGCTGGTCTGTATCCCCGCAGAATCGGAGCCGAAGTTAGGCTCGGAGAAGCACTGTATCCACATCACCTCACCATGCGCGATAGGAGGGAGGAATTTGTCCTTCTGTGCCTCGGTGCCGTGGACGAGGATTGTGGGCCCTACTATTCCGCTGCCGCCCTGATCCATCCTGGGCGCTCTGGCGTATGCCATCTCCTCATTGAAGATGAGGTACTGCATCTCGGTGCCCTC
>CAYGXY010000147.1:0-3138 GCA_964354045.1 uncultured Dehalococcoidales bacterium | reverse complement strand
TTGTTTATTATCAAGCGCCTCTCTTCCACTAAAGCCAGCGGTATAACCGGCGATCTCACCCATTGATTCGCCAATACCTGACATTAACCCTACTAGGAACGGGTTCAAGATAGCTCCCATAAGAAAAACAACCGGTATGCTAGGAATAGGAACAAAGAGTACAGTTGCAGCGAGTAGAGAGACTAGAAAAACACCAAGGTATCCATAGGCTGAAATGTCATCTGAGATGCCGCCTGTGCAGTAGATTACAAGACTCAGGATAATCACTACAGCTATAGTTGTGAGTGTTACCCAGTGACGTTTTATCCACCGCCTTGTCTTTAAAGGCTGTTTTGCTATGGATTCGTTACCCTCGGGAAGTATAGGAGGACTCTTTTCTACTTCACTCATAGACTCTCATTGGGAAAGGGTAAACGTAAGCTTTCGGGAAGTCAAGAGCTAAAAGTAAAGCCGTCGGTTCCCGCATCTACAATCACGTGTGCACCTTCCTTGAGTTCGCCTTTGAGTATCTTCGTTGACAGCGGGTTCTCAATTAAACGCTGCATGGTACGCCGCAATGGTCTGGCGCCAAACGCTGGATCGAAGCCTTCTTTGGCCAGCCTGGCTTTCGCTTCCTTAGTAAGCTCTACCGTGATCTTACGTTCTGCAAGACGCTTATGTATATCCTTCAATACTAGGTCAACAATCAGCTTGATCTGTTCTTCGGTCAGTGGCTGGAATATTACGACCTCGTCGAGCCGGTTTAGAAATTCAGGGCGGAAAGTCCTCTTGAGCGCATCTTCTACAGCACCGCGTCTGCGTTCTATTTCACTCTTTGTCTCTTTGGAAAAACCGAGAGACTGATGTTGAAATTCCTCAGTGCCGAGGTTGGATGTCATAATGACCACTGTATTTTTAAAATCAACTGTTCTGCCATGACCGTCTGTCAGCCTTCCGTCCTCCAATATCTGGAGAAGAATATTAAAGACATTAGGGTGTGCTTTTTCTATTTCATCCAGCAGCACAACCTTATATGGACGGCGGCGTATAGCTTCGGTCAGCTGTCCGGCCTCTTCATATCCGATGTAGCCGGGAGGTGCGCCGATAAGCCTGGAAGTAGTATGCTTCTCCATATACTCGGACATATCAAGCCGAACCATGGCATCCTCGTCATCGAAAAGGAATTCGGCAAGGGCGCGCGCGAGTTCCGTTTTACCAACGCCTGTGGGCCCGAGGAAAATAAAGCTGCCTATCGGCCTCTTGGGATCTTTGAGCCCGGCCCTGGCACGCCTGATCGATTCGGAGACGACTCTGATAGCATCATTCTGACCGATAATCCTCTCGTGCAGGCGGTCTTCCATATGAAGCAGTTTATCGATCTCCTGTTCCAGCATGCGTGAGACCGGTATACCTGTCCAGGATGAGACAAGTTGGGCGATGTCCTCCTCGTCGACTATCATGTCGATCTTTTTCTCCTTGAGCCACTTGTCATGTGCCTGACTATATTCGTTTTCTACGCGTATACGATCCGATTTGAGCTTGGCGGCGCTTTCGTAATCGCCGCGCTGGGAAACAGCCTCTTCTTCATCTGAAAGCTGGTGCATCCTCTTTTCCAATGATTTAACGTCAGGCGGCGGGCTGCCTGCCTCTATCCTTATCTTGGAGGCAGCTTCGTCGATAAGGTCAACCGCTTTATCCGGCAGGTGGCGGTCAGCGATATAACGGTTGCTCAGTTTCGCAGCTGCTTCCAATGCGGAATCTGTGATTTTTATCTTATGGTGAGATTCGTAGCGGGGACGCAACGCGCGCAGCATTTCGATGGTAATTTCTTCGCTCGGCTCATCGATATATACCGGCTGCAGGCGTCTTTCAAGCGCGGCATCCTTTTCAATATGCTCTCTATACTCATCAAGCGTCGTTGCACCGATGCACTGAAGTTCGCCACGGGCAAGAGCTGGTTTTAGCATATTGCTGGCGTCTATAGCGCCTTCAGCTGCGCCGGCGCCAACAACAGTGTGTATCTCATCGATGAAAAGAACGATCTCTCCGTGGGCCTGTCTGATCTCATCCATGACAGCCTTAAGTCGCTCCTCAAACTCGCCGCGGAACTTGGTGCCGGCAACTAATGAGCCCATGTCCAGGGCCAGGACACGCCTGTTTTTAAGGGAATCTGGAACGTCATCGGCGATTATTTTATGGGCGATGCCCTCAGCTATAGCTGTCTTACCTACGCCCGCTTCACCGATAATGACGGGATTATTTTTGGTACGACGTGTAAGTACCTGCATGACGCGTTTTATTTCCTCGTCACGACCGATTACGGGGTCCAGCTTGCCTTCACGGGCGAGCATAGTTAAATCACGGCTGTACTTCTCCAGCGCGCCGTACTTGCTTTCCGCGTGAGGGTCTGTGATGCGGTGCCCGCCACGTATTTCCTGAAGTGCCGCATATATCTTTTCTTGATCGAGGCCGAATTCTTCGAGTATTTTCGGTGTATCGCCGTCACGTACGGTGCACAGCGCAATGAGCAGATGCTCGGTGCCGATGAATTCGTCCTTCAGTCTGTCCGCTTCTGCTTCGGCATTATCGAGCAAGCGCACAGTTCGGGGAGTGCCGTATATAATTGTGCCTTCATTGGCTGCTCTTGGTGATTTCTGTAGTGCAGAATCTATACGCATGCGTACTCCGTCCACATCAACCTTTAGTTTACGCAATATCTCTCCGGTGAGGCCTTTCTTCTGCTCTAAAAGTGCCAGAAAGATATGCTCTACATCCCATTGACTATGTTGATAGCGGCGCACTATCTGCTGCGATAACGCTATTGCTTCTTGAGCCTGTTCTGTAAATTTGTCCGGTCTCATGTGTCACTCCTGATATCTTGAATGTTGAATAAAACTATAATCCTGCATCGCGCAAACGCTTGATCTCCTCTTTCGCTTCTTCAAGCTCACTTTCCAGCGTGGCAATGTGCTCTTTGAGTCGAAGTATGATATCCACGCCGGCTACGTTTACACCCAGGTCGTCCATCAACGTACGTGCCAGGCGCAACCGTTCGATGTCCTTATTGGAATATAACCGAATCCTGCCTCTGGACCTGGATGGTGCTATGAGGCCTACCTTCTCATAATAACGAAGCGTTTGCGCATGAACACCCAGCGT